>CADCTO010000669.1 GCA_902805585.1 uncultured Armatimonadota bacterium
CCAGCTTGAGCAGCGCCATGCCCTGCTCCCGCACCATACCGCCGCCCCCGGGTACGTCGTTCATCGTTCGCTGGTTGCCTCGAAAAAAGTATAAAGGAAAACGTTCGCCGTGTCAACGGAGACGATGCCCGGGTTCCGTCGGGGCGTCCACGGCCCGGCCGACTACAGTCTGCCTTCGTCGGGCATGTTCTGGTAGCCGACCCACGCCAGGTCACGCGGAAACAGGTCGGCGGGCGCCTGAGAGTAACGCGCGCGCCATGTCTTGAGCAGGGGCTTCAGGGCCCGCGTGAAGGTCACCGCATCGATATTCACGCGGGCGTCCTGCGGGGTACGCGCCGACGCGACCACCGCCCACCGCCCCGAACGTTTGCGCAGGAGCACCGCCTCGTAGCGCAGGTCGGAGGGCACCCCGTCGGCATCCGGCCGCGCGGTCAGGTTCGCGTGGCCGAACGCCCAGTCACCGTGCACGCGCAGATAACCGTACCCGACCATGACCCCGCCGGGCTTTGCCCGCGGGAACGCCCGCCGGGCGACCGGACGGAGCGCCGTCACGAAGACGCGCCGGGAAGCCGTGCCGTACTGCGGCTCGTACCCCTTCCCCGCCGCCGCCGTCGGATGCGCCGATGCAGGCTGCGCAGGCACACTCAGCAGCAGCAGCAACGCCGGCAAGAGCGGCCGCCGCATCAAACGCATGATAGGATCGCCCCCTCGCCCGTCCCCGGCAGCGACGGCACTGAGCACAAAAGGTTCGTCATCCAGGTCTCCCCCTTCACGTTTGGTCCAGTTTCGCCAGTTTGCGCCCCAGAACACGTTTCCATTCCGCGGACAGGGCAGGCAGATCCCGCAGGGCCGCGGTCTCACCCGGATCGGCGGCGTCGCCGCCGTACATCAGGCGGTTCGCGCGGAGCAGATCCCAGCCGCGGTGCGGGCGCCCGATCAGCTCCAGGGAATCGCCGGCGCCGACCTCGCCTTCGGTCAGAACGCGCAGGTAGTAGCCGGTGCGGCCGTTCTCCTCCATCCGCCGGGGCAGTTCCGGGCGCTCCCACCGGCGCGACAGGTTGGCGCAGGGCTGCCGCGGCTGCGTGACCTGCACCACCGCGGCGTCGCCGACACGGAACACGTCGCCGACGCACACGACGTCCTCGGTCAGCCCGCCCGTGGTGAAGTTCTCCCCGAACGCGCCGTACGGCAGGTCGATCCGGAGGACTTCGCGCCACTCCGGGAAGTGTTCCGCGCAGTAACAGCAGACCGCCTTGTCCGGACCGCCGTGGTACCTGCGGTTCGCCTGCACATCGCCCCGCAGGTTCGTGCGGCCGAGAAAGACGCGCCCGGCCACCGGCTCCTTGAAGATGGCGCTCTCCCAGACGCGCCCCGTCCCCGTCGTCGCGACGCGCGGCGTGCCGACCTGGAGCGAGACCAGTCGCCCGGCGACAGGACTTGCGTCACCGACCATGCGTGTACAGGGGGGCGAAGCGGGCCGCCACCTGCTCCAGGAAGGCTTCATCGGAGGCGTCGAACGCGCCGACCTCGTGCCCGTCCGCGTCGATCTGTCCCAGAATGGTGCCCGTCGCGGGGTCGCGGATCAGGACCACGATCTCGGAGCGGGTGAGGGCGGAGCAGGCGAGGTAGTTGTCGAGCGTCCGCACGTCGGAGACGACCTGATTCTGCTTCAGCGCGACCGCCGTTCCGCACACGCCCTGGCCGACCGGGATCAGCGTGTGTTCCGTCGGCTCACCCACGTAGGGGCCGAGGTTGAGCATGCCGACGTCGAGCAGATACACGCCGACCCAGCGGTAGTGCGGGAGCCGCTCGGCGACGAGCCGGAGCGCCGCGAGGACGGCGGCGTCGCGCCCCGGCGTCGCCGCGATCACGTCCTCGATCCGGGCGAGCAGTGCGCTCCCGGTGTCCGGTGAGACCATGCCCTCAGTATACCCGGGCGCCCGGCCCTCGGCTATCGCGGCCCGAGCGCCAGTCGCTCATTCTCGGGGTCCCAGGTGAGCGCGAGGCGCCCCGCAAGGGCGTCCCGCAAAGACGTTCCCACGATGGCGCCGCGCCATCCGGTGAACAGGGGCCCGTCGAAGTCGATGTGGCGGCGCCGGGCGGCCAGCGAACGCAGGTCGTCCTGCGTGGCGAGCAGCGACGGGGGCAGGTCGTGCTCCTGCGCGCGGGCTCGGACGACGGCGGACAGCAGTTCGACCAGGGCCGCGCCCCGCTCATCGAGCGGGGGCGCGCCCTCGGAACGCGGCCGTTGGTCTTTGGGCAGGTCGAGGCCCCGTCGGACGCACTCGACCAGCGCCCCCGCCGTGCTACGCGACATGCCGGACGGGACGCCGCGCAGCGCCAGCAGTGCGTCTTCGGTCTGCGGCATTCGCCGCGCGACCTCGGTGAGCACCTCGTCCTTCATGATGGTACGCCGCGGCTTGTCGTTCCGCCGCGCCGCCTCGTCGCGCCAGATGGCCAGCTCGCGCAGGACCGCCAGCCCGCGGCCGTCCATGCCGCTGCGCCCGCCCACCCGCCGCCACAGGTCCTCCGGCGCCGTTTCGGCCGCCGCCCCTTCGAGGACGCGGCGGGTCTGCTCTTCGGCCCAGGCTGCGCGGCCCCGCTCGTTCAGCCGGCGGGACAGCCGGTCATGAAGGGCGTGCAGGTAGCGCACGTCGTCCTCGGCGTAGGCGAGCATGGCGGGCGTGAGCGGGCGGCGCGACCAGTCGGCGAAACTTTCGCCCTTGGACAGGCTCACGTTCAGCAGGCCGAGCACGAGGGCGCCGTAGCCGACCTGCGTCCCCCACCCCAGGAACGCCGCGGCCACCTGTGTGTCGAAAACCGGCGCAGGCGGCGCGCCCAGGCTCGCCTTCAATATCTCCATGTCCTGCGCGCCGGAGTGCAGGATCTTGAGCACCGACGGGTCCAGCAGCAGGTCGCCGAGCGGCCCCAGATCGCCGCCGAGCGCGGGCACGTCGATAACGGCGACGAACTCACCGCCCGCCGTCGCGACCTGCACGACTTCCAGGACCGGCGCGTACGTCCGCTCCCGGATGAACTCCGTGTCGATGCCCAGCCGCGGATCGCGCGACAGCTCGTCCCGCAGGCGTTGCACGACGTCGGCGAGCGTGGCATGGTCGGCTACGTACATGGGCTTAGGTGTCGCCGCCCTCGAAGACGACTGCCTCGTGGGCGTCGACGCGCGGGATGGTGACCGAAACGACGCCAGCCTCCACCTCGAACGGGAGAGCGTCTCCGGAGCGGGCGAGGCGCACGCTCGTGACGCCCCAGGGGCGGCGCAGGCGAAGGGAAACGTCGCGCAGCGGCACGGGGCGGTCGAGGACTTCCACGTGCCCCGGGGCGCGGCGCTGCGGCGAGTAGTTGACGACGTGGACGATCTGCCGGGGGCCCTGCGCCATGACCGAGACCTCGGCGGTGGCGGGGGCGTCGGTCTCGACGAGCGGCGCGGGCAGCAGCAGATCCAGGCACCGGCCGATCAGGGCGCGGAAGCCCAGGTTGCCGTGCTTCTGGTACGCCTCGAAGATCGGCCCGTAGACGTAGACCGCGTCCCCTTTGCGCGTGACGGCGGGGTAGTCGGCTTTCGTGGGCAGGGGCGGCGTGAAGCCGTGCGAGCTGAAGTGCTCACCCGTCCGGTTGAAATACGTCTCGTAGGCGTCGGCGAGGATCTCGGTGCCGGCGTGCGGGGCGACGCGGCAGGTCGGGCCCTCGTAGAGCGAATACGCGAAGCCGGGGCGGGTCACCGCCGTGTGCAGGGGCGGGGCGGTCACCTGGAAGTAGTCGGGCACGCTGGTGGCGGGCCCCTGGTAGTGGACGCCCAGTTCGTCGGCGAGCAGGAAGTTGCCCGCTTCCTCGTCCAGAAGCGCCCGGTGGGACGCGAGCAGCTTGCCGCCGGCGGCCACGTAGTCGCGCAGGCGCTGCGCGGTTTCGGGCGTGGCGACGGCGCGGTCGGCCAGGACCAGCAGCTCGTAGCGGCGGAAGTCGGGGCACGTCTTGTCGGTGATGACGTCGAACTGGTGGTGCAGTTCGAGCAGCATCTTGGCCGCGCCCTCCAGGTTGTGGTTGGAGCTGGCGACGATCCCCGCCGACGACTGGTTGGCCTTGTCGCCGTCCGGGTTGAGGACGAGCAGGCCGACCTGGGCATGCGCCTCGGCCCCGATGCAGACGGATTCGACCGCCTCGACATCGCGGAAGGCGTCGCCGATCACGTCGTACACGGGCTCGCTGAGCCGCCCGCGCGGGTGGAGCTGGTCGCCGACGCTGACCGCGCCGCCGGTCGCCAGGATGCCGCCGCACTCGAAACGCAGGGCGTCCGGGTGCTTCAGGCCGCCCCAGTCGGCCCAGGTGCGGTGGAAGCGGCCGGTCATGCCCAGCATCGGCAGGCCGAAGGTGCGCCCGTAGCGCGACCACAGCGGGTAGAAACCATAGCCCCAGCCGCCGGTCGGCAGCGACTCGATCTCGACCTGCGAGTAGTGCTGGGACTCGTCGGCGAAGTGGAGCCCCCAGCGCGAGTTGTAGAAGATGCCCGCGTCGGGCAGACGCCCCCGGATCAGGCGGGTCATGCGGTCCATGAAGCGCCGGGCGACCGTGTGGTTGTGCGCGCGGCGGTGGCGCGGGTCCCGTGGGTCCAGTCCGTCGCGCCGCAGCTCGGGCAGGCAGTTGGCGCACACGCAGCCGTCGCCGTGGTACATCACGATGTCGTAGAAGAAGCCGTCGCAGTCGTAGGAGCCCATCAGCTCCTCGGTCTGGGCGGCCAGCTCGTCCGCGTAACCGTTGTTGACGCACAGCCAGGGCCAGCCCGGCTCCAGCGGCGCGGGGCCGACCTGCTTGCCGTTGATGTCCACCTGCCGCCATTCCGGGTGCCGCTCCGCCGCCGACACGTTCCACACCACGGTCAGGTAGATGGGCGCGCGGATTCCCGCCCGGTGGCACGCCTCGATCTGCTCGCCCAGGAGGTCGAACTTCAGAGACGGATGGACGGGGCCGACCTTGCTCGGGTAGTAGCACATGCCGTGGTGGCACATGGCAAAAAGCGTGATGGAGTTGACGCGGGCGGCCTGGAGCGTGCGGGCGAAGTGCTCGGCGTCCCAGTCGGCGCCCACGTCGGGGATACGGGGCGAGGTGTGGAAGTCCAGGTGCACCTGGCGCATGGGGAAGGTCGGGAATCGCAAAAGCACACTCCTCCGTCGGATGCGTTGGTCTGACGCGGGTTAGTTCGACGGAGGGAGACGGTTTGCCTTCCCGATAAAAGAGAGGGCGCAGCAAGCGGCGCCCCTACATGCCCATGCTCGTAGGGGCGCCGCTTGCTGCGCCCTCCCGGCTCATGGCGCCGGACGCCCGCCTACCCTTCCCCCGGCCGGGGGGCGTGTTTCAGGCCGCCGCACGAGGCGCGGACGACCAGTTCGGCGGGCAGGAGGATGTGGCGGTACGGGGTGCTCTTGTCGCCGTTGATGCGGTCGAGCAAGAGGCCCGCGGCCTGCTCGCCGATGGCGCGCATCGGCAGGGTCATGGTCGTGAGCGGCGGTTCCAGGTACTCGCCGGCCTCGGCCCCGTCGAAGCCCATCAGGGCCATGTCATCGGGCACTTCGCGGCCGGCGTCGTGCAGCGCGCGCAGGGCGCCCATCGCCATCGAGTCCGAGGAGGCGAGGACCGCGGTCACGGATCGGCCCAGCTTGTCCTGGAGCAGGTCGCGCATCGCCTCCAGGCCCTCCTGGCGCCGGTGCTCGCGCGCGCGGGCCGCCTCCCAGGGGATCGGGGTCAGGCCCAGCTCCCGCATGACGCTCTGGTAGCCGTCCAGGCGCTCGCGCTGGGACGTGCTCATGCGGTGCGGGGAGTAGAAGTAGGCGATCTTGCGGTGCCCCAGGCGGACGAGGTGGCGCGTGGCCTGGCGGGCGGCGGAGAAGTTGTCGGCGGCGACGTAGTCGGTGTCCAGGCCCGGGACGAACCGGTCCACGAAGACGAAGGGGATCTGTTCGTTGAACAGGGCGCGGTAGTAATCGATGTGCGGGTTGATGCCGGCCTGGGGGTCCACGTCGGAGGGGGCGATGATCAGGCCGTCCACGCGCTTGGCCTTGAGCGCCTCGATCTGCACCTCCTCCTGCCGCGTGGCGTCGGGGGCGTAGTCGAGCATCAGGTGGTACTCGTGCTGGGCCAGGACGGACTGCGCGCCCGCCAGGACCTCGCCCCAGAAGGCGGTCTGGTAGCCGACGACGGCGCCGACGGTGAACGACTTGCCCGAGCGCAGGCCGCGGGCGAGGTGGTTGCGCTGGTACCCGAGTTCCCGGGCGATGACGAGGATGCGCTCGCGCGTCTCCTGGCGGATGCGCGGGTCGTTGTTGATGGCCAGCGAGACCGTGGAAACGTCCACCCCGGCCCGCCGGGCCACATCTTTCATCGTCGTCGGCACGGACGCGGTTCACCCCTCATAGCCCCGCGCGGGGGCGGCCAGAACTGCCTGCTCGACTCCCCGGCACTCTGGCGTCAATGTAGCACCAAAAAGCGGGCGTTGTCAAGCAAGCGTTCCGCGTTCAATCCTGTGAAAGGTCTTCCTGTGGCAGGGGCGCGGTGAACGACGCCAGCCCCTGCTGGTGGTGCGCCCTCCGGCCGTCCACGTACACGGTCAGCCCCTTGTCGCCGTCGTCGTACACGTCACCGGGGCTTTCGGGATCGTCCCAGACCACGGTCAGCCGGCGCCCCGCGCAGGCCACGTTTTCGAGACAAAAGTGGGGCCAGCCGCCGTCCCCGGCGCGGGGCACGTGCGGGCGCACGGGGAGCGACGTTGCGGCTCCACCGCCGCACGAAGCCAGCCCGACGACCCCGCCGACGAGCGCCTCCAGCCAGACGCCGGCGAGCGCGCTCTCGCGCGGCCGGGCGTAATCGCCGTCCTCGAACTGGTCCATCGCCCAGGAGCGCACGGCGGAAAAAAGCTGGTCCGCCTGGGCGGCGCCGTCGCCCAGCGCCGCCCATTGCCGGTTCCCGCCGGGGAGAGGCGGGATCTGCGCCTGGGTGCTCTGTTTCCGCACCAGGTGCCAGCCATGGTACCACAGTTTGGTGAGCCAGGGGTCGGGGCAGTCGAAGAGCGGCACGTGCTTGGTGAACCACGCCTGGTACGCCTCGGCCTGCTCGCGGACGGGGCTGGCGGCGCGCGCCCACCGCGCGGCGCGCAGGACGGCCTCCGCTTCCGCCGGGGCGAACGCGACGGCGACGACGAGGGTCTGGCGCGCGCCGCCGTGGAGCATCTGCCGCAGGTTGTCGCCGGGCGGGCCTTCACGGTGGACGTACACGGGGTCGCCGTCAGGCAGGAAATGGTGCTCGCCGGCCTTGACCCCGTAGCGCAGATCGACGCGGATGTCGATGCCGATCTCCTCCGGGTTGCGCAGGGACAGGACCGAGACGGCCACATCGTCCTGGGTGATGAACTTGTCCTCGGTCACCTGGAGGCCGGTCTCGTCGTCGCGGGCGTGGAGCGTGGCGTGCGACGGCCGGTGCAGGCCGTCGGCGGGCTCGACCTCGCGCTCGTCGGCGAAGATACGCAGCGTGTAGGGGGCGAGGCCGGTATCGGTCGTGCGCCGGACCCAGTGGACGTCCTGGCGGAACCCCCAGCCCCACGGCGGCGTACCGGCCCAGAGGTGGTCGCCGGACGGCCCAAAGGGCGTGGTGGGCGTGTACGGGCGCCGCAGCAGGTCGTCGATGCGGAAGTGGCGGGGGTCAAGAATCATGACGCGCAACCGAGTGTATCACGGCGGGCACCCGGGTGCCATGCCCCCGCCGCTGCTGAAACCTATCCCCCCTTCCCCCTTCCCTGACAAGCCGCTTCGCGGAGGGAAGGGGGAGCCATCCACCTCCTCCTGGCGATGCTGCGCGCGGGGAGTGGGGAAGACAGGTAGTGCGGTGGGCTAGAGCGAGCCGCGGCGGGGCTGAAAGGGCCCTCGTGGAACTCGCCTCGCTTTCGCCGCTGGCTCCCCCTTCCCTCCCCGGAGGGGCTCGGCAGGGAAGGGGGCCGGGGGGATAGGTCCCGGGGTCACAACCCCGCTAGAAACGCGAAGATACGGTCGCTGCTGCCGGGCAGGCCCTCGTGCCCGAAGTCGGGGTACAGGACGAGGTCCTTGTCCGCCGTGATCTTGTTGTAGGCGGCGAACTGCGTGGACGGCGGGCAGACGGGATCCATCAGGCCGGTGAAGAACAGCACGTCGGCCCGGATGCGCGGGGCGAGGTGCTGGTTGTCGATATAGCCCAGGCGCGTGAAGAGTGCCTCCTCGCGCTCGTGGCGCGGATCGAAGTTTCGGAAAAAGGTGCGCAGCTCTTCGTAGGCGTCCTTGGCCAGGTCCATCTCCCAGACGCGCCGGTAGTCGCACAGGAACGGGAAGACGGGGGCGGCGCGCTTGACGCGCGGCTCCAGCGCGGCGCAGGCGAGCGTCAGCCCGCCGCCCTGCGACCCGCCGGTCGCGCCGACGCGGGTCTCGTCCACCTCCGGCATCGCCATCACGATGCGCGCGAGCTGGGCGGTGTCGAGGAAGACGCCGCGGTAGTACAGCTTGTCCGGCGTGTCGTCGTCCAGGCCGCGGATGATGTGCCCGCGGAGCGTGTTGCCTTTGACGCCGCCGACGTCCTCCGAGCGCCCGCCCTGCCCCCGGCAGTCGAGCGCGGCGACCGAAAAGCCCTGCGCGACGTAGCCCAGCTTGTCGGCCCAATCCCCGCTCGACCCGCTGTAACCGTGGAACATCAGGACCGCCGGGTGCGGCCCGGTCCGGCCTTTGGGCCGCAGGTACTTGGCGTACACGCGCGCGCCGCCCACGCCGGTGAACCGCAGGTGGAAGCACTCGGCGAAGTCGGTCTCGAACGGGTGGGGCGTCAGCTCGACCTCGGGGTCCAGCGCGTGCATCTCCGCCAGGGCGCGGTCCCAGTAGGCGTCGAAGTCGTCGGGGCGCGGGGTGCGTCCCGCATACTCGCGAAGCTGCGCGAGCGGCATGTCGATCAGCGGCATGGGTTTCCTCCGGGGGCTATATTACCCCCTAACCCCCCTGCCCCCTTCCCGCGACGGGAAGGGGGCAGGGGGGTTAGGGGGTACCATGACCGCATGGAAGAAACGCCGTTCGGATACCGGGTCGTCACGCCCGAGGAGGTGGACCAGGCGCGGCGGGAGGGGGATGAAGACGCCGCCCCCGTGCTGCTCGACGTGCGCACGCCGCAGGAGTACCGGAGCCACCGCATTCCCGGCGCGATCCTGCTGCCGGTCCAGGAGCTTGCCGCGCGCTGGCAGGAACTCGACCCCGACCGCCGCACGATCTGCATCTGCGAACACGGCATCCGCTCGGAAAGCGCCGCCGCGTTCCTGGCGCAGCGCGACTTCGCCGACGTTTCGACGATGCGCGGCGGCATGAGCCGCTGGGCCGGAGAGATTGAGCGCGGGTGAAGGGGAACACGGGCCGTCGGCCGCGCTAATGCGGGTCCAGGCGCACCTTCCGGGAGCGCGTCACCTTGCGCCATTCGGACTGGATGCGGCGCGTGAGCTGCTCGCGATCTTTGCGCAGATCCCGCAGCTGTTGCGTGAACTCTTTATGCACATCACACCCGGCGCGGACGCCCTCCACGTCCGACGGCTTGACGTACTCCTTGTGGACCTGCCCCGCCTCGCGCCACACGCGGTAGTAGTAGGGGCCGTGGGGCTCGCCCTGGTGGCAGCGGCACTTCCGGTTTCCGCAGCGCACGAACTGCGCGCAGATGACGCCTTTCATCGGCGTGATCTCCGTCCCGCCTCCACTCTCCGCCGCCGGTGCGTTCAGGCGCACTTGGCCGGGCTCACTCATTAAATGCTCCTTGCCGCAATGCTCTTTATACTCATTCGTCGTTATATCACACCGGCCCGCCCCTCGCCCGTTATCATGATATTTTCTTGACAAACGGCGGTCGAACAGGTACATTGTGAACACAGGCACAATCTTTTGTGAACACAGGCACAATCTTTTCCGGCGGAATCCATCGGGTCAGGAGCGGGCAGAATGAGCACCACAGCGACAGCGACGGCGATCACGCGCTATCTGCAGAACGGCGAGTTCGCCGACCTCTACGATAAAGTGATGGAGGGCAAGCGGCTGTCCTTCGAGGACGGCGTGCGGCTGTGGGAATCGCCCGACCTGACGGCCGTCGGCGCGCTCGCCAACCTGGTGCGCGAGGCCAGGAACGGCAACAAGACGTACTACGTCCGCAACCAGCACATCAACTACACCAACGTCTGCAACAAGGGCTGCCGGTTCTGCTCGTTCTACGCCCAGAAGGGCGGGCCCGCCCCGTACGTGATGAGCATGGACGACGTGCGGGCCAAGCTGGAGCGCACGCGCCACATCCCGATCACCGAGATCCACATGGTGGCCGGCATCCACCCCCGCCTCCCCTACTCCTACTACCTGGACCTGCTCGACACGGTCAAGGCCACGCGGCCCGACGCGCACATCAAGAGCTTCACCATGGTCGAGCTGCTCCAGATCCAGAAACTGGCCGGCAAGCCCATGGAAGAAGTCTTGCTGGAGCTGAAGGCGCACGGGCTCGACAGCCTGCCCGGCGGCGGCGCGGAGATTTTGACGGACCGGGTGCACGACGCCATCTTCCCCAAAAAGGAGACGGCGGCCGAGTGGCTGGAAACGGCCAAGACCGCGCACCGGGTCGGGCTGCACACCAACGCGACGATGCTCTACGGCCACATCGAGACGGTCGAGGAGCGCGTCGTCCACCTGATGAAGCTGCGCGAAGCACAGGACGAGACCGGCGGCTTTTTGACCTTCATCCCGCTCGCTTTCTCGTCCAAGGGTACCAAGCTCTCCGACATCCCCGCGACCACGGGGTATCTGGACCTGAAGGCCATCGCCGTCGGGCGCCTGATGCTCGACAACTTCCCCCACGTCAAGGGCTTCTGGATGATGATCACGCCACCGGTCGCGCAGGCCGCGCAGTGGTACGGGGCGGACGACATCGACGGGACCATCGTCGAGTACGAGATCACGCACGAGATCGCCGAGGACAACGCCCAGCAGCAACTGACGCAGCGCAAGCTGGTCGAGATGATCCTGGAAGCCGGCCGCGAGCCCGTCGAGCGCGACCCGCTGTACAACGTGATCGAGCGCGAAGACTCACACACGCTCCTGCCCGAGCGCCCCCGCGTCGCCCTGCCGATGGCATAGCGGCCCTCACCACTCCCGTCTCCCGGCTTCCGCTTCGTGGGGGGACGGTCACTTCATACGGACGAGGGGAGCGGCCCCGGTGAAAACCGGGGCCGCTCCCCTCGTCAGGCCATGCCGCACCCTCTGCTCGTTAAGGAAGTACCGGCGCCGAGTCGGGGTAGTACTCCACGGGCAGCCAGTTGGCGTCGCCGCCGGCCCACAGGAAGCCATGGCTGGCGATGGACGGCCCGGTGGTCAGCCGCCAGTAGTAGATGGCCCCACGGTTCGGGTCGGCGGCGTTCGTGCCGCTGCGGCGGAAGATGAGGTCTTTGAAGCCGTCACGGTTCATGTCGAAGACCTTGAGCGCGGCCCAGGCCGGGTCGCCGCCGGCCCAGAGGTAGCCGTTGGCCCCGATAGCGGTGCCGCCGTTGACCAGGTCCCAGAAGTACACCGCGCCGTTGAGCGTGTTCTGGAACAGGATTTCGGTTCCGCCGTCGCCGTCCAGGTCGCTGGCGGCCACGAACCGCCAGGAGGTGGCGGGATCGTCGTCGCCGGTCCACAGGTAGCCGCTGGTCGCGATCGACGTGCCCTCGGCGCCCAGGATCCAGTAGTAGACCGCGTCCGTACCGGCGTACTGGAATAGGGCGTCGGGCGTGCCGTCGGCGTTCAGGTCGGGCATCGACTTGAGCGCCCAGGCCGCGTCACCGCCCTCCCACAACAGGCCGCGGGCGGTGATCGTGGGGACGCCGCCGGCGCTCCCCAGCAGGATGTACTCGATGGCGCCGGTGTTCCGGTTCCGGCGCACCACGTCCAGACGGCGGTCGCCGTTGAGGTCGCCGGTCGTGGCGACGCGCCAGGGCGAATCGGCGCCGTCGTCGGGGTCCTGGCCCGCGAGGAGCACGCCGTTGGCACCGATGCTCTTGCCGCCGTTGGCCAGGACCCAGTAGTGGATCTCGCCGGTGTCCTTGTTCTCCAGCAGCACGTCCGTGCGGTTGTCGCCGCTCAGGTCCAGGAATTCGAAGGGCGCGTAGTCGGCGTTGCCGCCGGCCGTCAGGGCGCCCTGGGCGGTGACCCGGGTGCCGTCGGTGAGCCAGTAGTTGACGGCGCCCGAGGTCTCGTTGCGCAGCAGCACGTCGGGGTAACCGTCGCGGTTCAGGTCGGCGGTGGAGATGACGCGCCAGCCGGCGATGTTGCCGGCCCACAGGAAGTTGTCCGCCGTGATCCGGGTGCCGTCGGTGAGCCAGTAATAAACCTGGCCCGTCTGTGCGTGCTGGAACAGGATGTCGAGGTTGCCGTCGCCGTTCAGGTCGGGCGACTGCGTCACCTGCCGTGTCGAGGCGACCTTGGCGGCCATCAGGGAAGCGCCAGGTGTCGGGCGGAACAGGCTGGTGCCGTTCTTGCCCGGGGTCGCCATGGCGGCCGGTCCGACGCGGGCGGCGGGGGCGGAAAGCATGAGGTCCGGGTTCACCCCGGCGCGGATCGGGGCGGCGGCGCCACCTAAAACGGCCAGAGCGCTCAATACCCCGGCCATGATCCTCGAAGGAAGCTGCATTGGAAAACTCCTTTTCCCAGTATGCCTGCTTCGCGCCGCACGTTTCGTGCCGGGGTATCTGAAGCGGGTTGGATTTCTCGTCGGCTGCCGATGCGTTGGCGCGGAATAGGCGGCTGGCGTTGGTGACTGGAGCAAGAGCAATCGCCGAAAGGTATGTTCGTCGTTTCCACGGTCCTTTGATCTTACACAGGCGACAGGAGAGGCTCGAGCCCGGGTACCGGGGCAGGAATCGGCGGTGTGCCGGGGGAACCACTTGTCGTCGCGGGATGACGCGAGGACAGGGGGACGGATCGATGACGAAGTACCGGGTAGGCGTGGCGGCGCTGGTGCACGACCACGTGTGGGGCGAACTGAAGCACTGGAAGGCGCAGCCCGACGTCTGGGTGATGGCGGCGGGCGACGTGAACCACGACCTGCGCGAGCGGGCGCAGCGCGACTACGGACTGGAGCGCGTGTACCCCTCGTGGCGGGAGATGCTCGACGACGCGGGGGACGAACTCGACATCGTGCAGATCGCCTCGGAAAACAGCGCCCACGCCGACATCGTGGAGGCCTGCGCCGCCCGCGGCATCCACGTCCTGGTGGAAAAACCGATGGCGGCCCGGCTAAGCCAGGCCGAGCGGATGGTAAAAGCGGCCAGGGACGCGAACATCCGCCTGATGGTCAACTGGCCGACCGCCTGGAGCCCCGCCTGGCAGGAGCTGGAGCGGCGCGTGCTGGCGGGCGACATCGGCCAGCCGCGCTACGTGAAGTACCGCTCCGCGCACAACGGCCCCAAGGAGATCGGCTGCGACCCGCACTTCTGGGGGTGGCTGTACGACGAGGAGAAGAACGGCGCGGGGGCGCTGATGGACTACTGCTGCTACGGTTCGGCGCTGTGCGCCCGGCTGCTGGGCCTGCCCCGCAGCGTGATCGGGATGCGCGCGATCCTGGCCAAGGACTACCCCCTGCCCGACGACAACGCCCTGATCGCCATGCGCTACGACCACGCCTTCGGCGTCGCCGAGGCGTCGTGGACGCAGACGACGGGGTATGCCGAGGGGAACCCGGTCGTCTACGGCTCCGAAGGCGCGCTTTCGGTCCAGCGCGACGGCTCGCTCCTTGTGCTACGCCCCGGCAAGAGCGCCGAGACCGTCACCCCGCCGCCGACCGAGGGGCCCCGCCGCAGCGG
>CADCTO010000670.1 GCA_902805585.1 uncultured Armatimonadota bacterium
AGTACTCCAGGGGCATGGGCATCGGCTCGTACCTGGACGGCCTGATGCGGAGCACGCCCGACGGCACCAAGGCGGTTCTGGGCGAGGCCGCCAAAGAGGTGGCCAACATCGTCGAGCGGTTCACGGGCAAGAACGTCTCGCCCGAACAGGCCAGCGAGATCGCCGCGCGCGTGGCCGAGGGCGCCCGGCAGGACGCCGAGCAGTCTCCGACGGTGGTAGTGACGCCGCCGAGCAACGGGCTGCCCGCCCCCGTGAGCGACGGTGGTAACGCCCCCAAACCGCGGTAGGGTTCGTATCGGTCGGCGAAGCGCCCGCCCAACCGGTGGGCGCTTCGTCACGTTTGGCTCAGCAAAGGTAATGAGGAGGAAGCATACCGGTGGTACAGGTATGGTCGCGCCGCGCGCGGGCGCGGGCAACGTTCGTCTTTGTCGGACTCTGCGTGCTCGGGCTGTCGGCGGCTGTGGCCGCAGAGACGTGGGTCTCCTACGAGCCGGCGACGGTCACCCTGACGGGCAGGATCAGCAAGCAGGTCTTCCCCGGCCCGCCGAACTACGAGAGCGTCAAAAAGGGCGACGCGCCCGAGGTCGCCTGGGTCCTCCGCCTGGAGCGTCCCGTGTCGGTCAAAGCCAGGAAGGGCGACGACTTCAACCAGACCCGGCGCAACGTGCGGGACCTGCAGCTCGCCCTCGGGCCGGACGATTTCAAGCGGTACCGTAATCTGTTGGGTAAGCGCGTCGCGGTGATCGGCGGGCTGTTCGGCGCGCACACGGGCCATCATCACACCGCCGTGCTGATGTCAGTTAAGCGCATCCAGCCCGCCCCACGGTAGCAGGTCACGCCTATCACCCGGTGGTACAATACGGGTATGAGGGCCGCCGCCGACACGGTTTCGCTGCCGGTCTACAGGGGGGCGACGCCGGACCCGAAGGCCGCGACACGGGACGCCGTGGCCGTGCTGCGACGTGGCCTCGTCCCCATCGTCGAGATCTTTTACTCGCTCCAGGGTGAGGGCAGCCGCGCCGGACAGGCGACGGTTTTCGTGCGCGTGGCGGGCTGTACGCTCGCTTGTTCGTTTTGCGACACGGACTTCCGCGTGCGCCGCGAGATGGCGGTGGACGAGATCGCGGGCGAGGTGCTGGACTATGGCTGCCCCTGGGTGTGCCTGACCGGGGGCGAGCCGACGATGTACGACCTCCAGGCGCTGTGTGACCGGCTGCACGGGCACGGGCTGCGCCTCCAGGTCGAGACGAACGGGCAGCACCCGCGCCCGGACTGGGACCTCGACCATATCACCGTTTCGCCGAAAGAGAGCGAGGGCGGGCGCCTCCACCCGTGGTACCTCGACCACGCGACGGAGTTCAAGTACGTCGTCGATTCGGACCAGGATGTGAGACGGGCTATGGCTAACCCGACGGCGGGCAGACCCGGAGGTCCCCTGCTCTACCTCCAGCCGAACGCCCTGAATCCGGACGCCGCGCGCCTCTGCGTGGAGGCGATCAAGGCAGACCCGGGCCGTTTCCGTCTGTCGCTCCAAACGCACAAGATTTTGAACATCCCTTGATGCAGTCCCCGTTCACCTTGATCTGCCGCGACTGCGAGACGGATGCCGACCGCGAGGCCGCGATGCACATCCGCATGGAGGTCTTCGTCGAAGAACAGGGCGTCCCCCCGGAACTGGAACCCGACGAATACGACGCGGACGCGCTGCACCTGATCGCGCTGAACGCGTTCGACCCTTCCCACCCGGTGCCGGTCGGCACGGCGCGCGTGGTGGACAAGGGGGACGGCGTCGCCAAGATCGGGCGCGTGGCCGTCCGTAAGACCTGGCGCGGGTGGGGTGTGGGCGAGGCGCTGATGCGGCGGGCGATGAACGCCGCGCGTGCGAGGGGCATGACGACCGCGATCCTGGACGCACAGGTGCCGGTCATCCCCTTCTACGAGCGGCTGGGGTTTGTCGCCGAAGGGCCGGTCTTTGACGACGCAGGCATCCCCCACCGCCGCATGACCCAGCGGCTTTAGAAACGGAAACACGCGACGACATGACCTTCGACGAACTGCGCGCCCTGTTCCCGAGCGCCCAGGGATGCGTCCACCTGAACCACGCCGGCACGTCGCCCATCGCGCAGCCCGTCGCCGATGCGGTGAATGCGGTCACACATGACCTGATGAGCGACGACCCCTTTCTGGCGTATCGCAACCACATGAAGCGTCAGGAGACGCTGCGGGCCGCCTTCGGGCGCATGATGGGCGTCCCACCATCCACGCTCGCCTTCACCCGCAACACCTCGCATGGCCTCGCCATCGCGGCCGACGGCATCCCCTTCTCTGCCGGCGATAATGTGGTCGTGTCCGGCACGGAGTACCCGGCGAACGTCTACCCGTGGATGGCGCAGGGGCACCGGGGCGTGGAGACGCGGCTGGTGCCCGCGCGGGAAGGCGGCCTCGTGTCGGAGGAAGACCTTGTCACCGCCTGCGACGACCGCACGCGCGTGCTCGCCGTCTCGTGGGTGCAGTGGGGGACCGGGCAGCGGATGGATCTGGCCCGGCTCGGCGCCTTCTGCCGCGAGCGCGGCATCCTGTTCGTCGTGGATCTGGTGCAGGGGCTCGGGGCGCTGCGGGTGGACCTGTCGGCGCTGCGCGTCGACCTCGCCGCGGCCGGGTGTCACAAGTGGCTGCTCGCGCCCGGCGGGCTGGGCGTGCTGTATGTCCGTCCCGGAGTCCTGCCCCTGCTGCGCCCGACCAACATCGGCTGGAACTCCGTCGTGGATTCCATCGACTGGGACCGCATCCACTTCGACCTGCGCCCCGACAGCCAGCGTTTCGAGGAGGGCACGCCCAACCTCCTGGGGACCGCGGCCCTGCACGCGTCGGTCAGCCTGTTGGAAGCGGTCGGCTTCGACGCGGTGGAAGAACGCATCCTCGCGCTCGCCGCCCGCATCCGCGGCGGGCTCGCCGCGCGTGGATACCGCGTCCTGTCGCCGGACCATCCCGGCGCGCGCTCCGGCATCGTCGCCTTCCGGCACCCGACGCTGCCCAACGATGCCGTGCTCGCCGCCCTGACCGAACGCCGCGTCATCGCCGCCGTGCGCGCCGGCAACGTCCGCTTCGCCCCGCACGCCTACAACAACGAGGCGGACGTGGACGCGGCAATGGCAGCGCTGCCTTCCTAACCCCCCGCCCCCTTCCCTGACAAGCCGCTTCGCGGAGGGAAGGGGAGCTATGGGCCATCTCCTCGCGATGCTTCGCGCGGGGAGCAGGGAAGAAGGGACAGACGAGCAGGGCGGGGCGAGCACCGGTGGTGGGGCCGAAAGAACCCCCGTGCAACTCGCTTGGCCTTCGCCGCTGGCTCCCA
>CADCTO010000671.1 GCA_902805585.1 uncultured Armatimonadota bacterium
GACGCCCGGTATGTCCTCTCGACCGATCCGCCGTATATGCTGAAAAACGTGACCGCGGACCCCGAGCCGGTGCATGCCGTGACGTACCGCTCCCCGATCTTCCCGCCGTTCGAACGGTCGATGTACGTCTACCGCATCCGCAGATAGGCTCCGGGGAACCGGTTACCGCGCGGGCTCTTGCCACGCACGTCCGACGGCCCACGCCCCCGCGAGGTACGGCAGGATGAGCGGCACGCCCTCAAGCATTCGAAACGGGAACAAAGCGTCGAGCGGCGTAGCGGCGGCGAGGACGCCGCCGCCCACGGCGGCACCGATTCCGAGGGAGAGGATAACAGGGCCGCGGCGTGACAGATAGCCGCGGCTTTCCAGCACAAGCAGGCAACCGACGTGGAAGACGCCGTAGATCACGGCGTGGAGGAATCCGGCGAGGAGCCATTCGGGCAGCAGCACGACGATTTCTCGCGTCCGCAGGGACAAGACGGACGATGCCGCGTTGAGCAACAGTTGTCCGCCAAGCCAGAAAAGGATGTAGCGCGGCAACAGCGCTTCACCTTGTTTCTCCCACCGGACCGCGCGGTCGTTCACCACGACACCCGCCCCGTCGATCGCGGACGTGCGCGGCGGGTGGCTCTCGTATGCGGCGGCCGCCGATCATCCATCGCGGTACGAAATATTCCATCCCGCGTGGATAGGAAAGTGGGATTCGTCATCGGTCGGGTGTAGCGCCCCCGGAGCCGGTCCGTGCCGGCTCCGAACCGGGTGCGCCGACGTTTGGTGACGGCGGGCGGTCTCGGTTACACTCCCTGGACCGCGCCCGACGGCGGCGGCGCCTCCTCTGCGAGCCGCCGCCCCTGCTTGCCGAAAAGGGGCGAGCGGCGGACTCCCCACCTGTGCAGGCGGAACTTGACGGCCGTGCCCAGCACGCCGAGGCCGTAGATCACGGAGCGGCGGAAGTTGATCGAGGAGGCCTCCGGGAAGTATTTGGTCGGGCACGAGATCTCGCCGATGCGGAAGCCGAAGGCGACCGCCTGGGCCAGCATCTCGTTGTCGAAAACGAAGTCGTCGGAGTTCTCGGCCAGCGGCAGCGTTTCCAGTACCTCGCGCGAGAAGGCGCGGTAGCCGGTGTGGTATTCCGACAGCTTCACGCCCAGCAGCACGTTCTCGGCGGCGGTCAGGAAGCGGTTGGAGACGTACTTGTAGAGCGGCATGCCGCCCTTGAGCGCCCCGGTGCCCAGGATGCGCGAGGCCAGGCACACGTCGAACTCGCCCGAGGCGATCATCCAGGCCATCGAGCCGATGAGCTTGGGCGTGTACTGGTAGTCCGGGTGCAGCATGACCACGATGTCGGCGCCCCGGCCCAGCGCCTCGGTGTAGCAGGTCTTCTGGTTGCCGCCGTAGCCGCGGTTCCTGGGGTGCACGACCGTCGGGATGCCCAGGCGCTCGGCCTGCGCGGCGGTGTCGTCGCGGGAGGCGTCGTCCACCAGCAGGTAGTCGTCGACGACGCCCGGCGGCACCTCGGCCAGGGTCTTCTCCAGGGTCTTGGCCGCGTTGTACGCGGGCAGAACGACCATCACACGCTTGCCGTTGATCAAGAGGCTCCCCCTGCGGGCAGTGTTCAGGCGATGCGCGTACGCGTCGGCCCTACAAAGTCATTCGGTGTTTTTGCGCCTTCGCGTAAGGATCGCCCTGCAAGAACTATGCCCGGTCGGTCTCGACCTGGAGGCGGATCGAGGCGATGATGCGGGCGACGCGCTCGCACTCTTCCTGCGACCCGGAGAAGCAGATGGCCCGCCCGCGCGTGTGCACCTCGATGGCGATCTCCTCGGCCTTCTCCAGCGAACACCCGGTCGCCTTCTGAAGGATCGATTCCACGTCTTCGAAGGTGTGGCATTGGCAGTTGTACAGGATGACGATCCAGGGGCCGCGGATGTCCGCGCCGTCCCGGATGTCTTCCTCTTCATACAGCCCCGGCAGATCCAGGATGCCGGGCCGTTCCGTGATTTCCGTAGCCACGCTGTCTGCTTCCTCCCCGCATTGCACAACAGATTCGGACTCCCTATTGTACCACGGGTGCGCCCGCTTCAGCGCGGCGGAACGACCCACAACGCCGGCCCCGCCGCCGCAGCGCGCGGGAGGAACGCAGCGAACAGCCCGGAGAGGCGGTCGCGGTCCCTAAGGTCCGGAAACCCTTCCAGGCCCGCGCGCAGGCTGATCCGGTGGAGCGCGTTCGCGAGACCGTCGTCGCGGGCGTAGTCGTAGAGGTAACGCACGCCTGCCCAGCGGGACAGGGCCGCGGCGACGCCGGGTGCGCCGGCCGCGCACCCGGGTATGGCCGCGACCGCGCCGGCCACCGCGTCCAGGTCGCACGCGTCGAAGCGCGCGTACAGGTCGTCGGCGATGCCCGCGTCCCGCCGAAGCAGCACGGCGTCCAGCGCCAGCTCGAAGAACACGTGGGCGAGGAAAAACACGCGGCGGGGCGGGACGGCGAACGGCGTCGACCGGAGCGCGGCGGACGCCGAGGCGACGCCCTCCAGGAACCCCGGCGACGAATGGAACTGCCGGTCGGCGGCCAGGTGCAGCGCGATCCCGCGCGTCAGGTCCGGGTCCGGGCAGGCCGCGACATGGTGGGAGCGCAGCCGCCCCGCGCCCGTCGCCGCCAGCACGTCAGGCAGCGCGTTGCCGACGAAGAACGGGGGCGGCGCGTCCGGCTCCGCCATACGCGCAACAAAGTGATGGGAAAGGTAGTTCAACGGGCTGCCGGGCTTACCGGATCCAGGCGCGGGCGCCCGCGACCATGATGACCGCGAGGACGAGGGCGAAGGCGCCGCCGTAGACGAGGGCGATCTTTTCATCGCGGGTGAAGGCGGCGTGGCGGAAGTTCGCGAGCAGGACGGCCGCGCCCATCGGTGCCAGCGCCGGAACGGGCAGGCCGGTGATCTGGACCCAGGCGAGCGCGAGGAGCAGCGCGGCGAAGACAGTCCCGAGCGTCGCGCGCTCGGACAGTTTCAACTGGACGATGCCACCCAGGAAGATGCCCAGAAACAGCACGTCGGCCGGCCCTATGGTCACCAGGGACAGGGGCGGGGGCAGGGGCCGGGCCAGGGGATGGGTCGGCGCGCCGCCGCCCACCGAGGCCGCCGCGATGGTCTGCGGCGCGCGCTGGAGCAGCCCGGCGACCGTGCCCATCGTGACGACCACGATGTCGAAAAACACGGCGAACCCGGCCCCGGCGAGCAACGTGTTCGGGTGGCGCAGGAAGCGGCGGCCCAGCGCCGCGCCGACCAGCGCCGACGCCGCGGGCAGGAACAGGCTGTTGGAGGACAACACGAGCCACAGCGGCAGCGGGAGGCC
>CADCTO010000672.1 GCA_902805585.1 uncultured Armatimonadota bacterium
GCGCGGCTTGATCTTCTTGTCCTGGCGGGCGTAACCGTAGTAGGGGAGCACGACCGTGACGCGCCGCGCGGAGGCCCGGCGGAACGTGTCGATCAGGATGAGCAGCTCCATCAGGTTGTCGTTGACCGGGGAGCAGGTGGGCTGGACGATGAAGACGTCGGTACCGCGCGCGGACTCCTCGATCTGGATACGGATCTCGCCGTCCGAGAAGCGCGTCGCCGTCACCTCCCCGACGGGCACGCCCAACGCCCCGGCGATGTCGCAGGCGAGGGCCGGGTTGGCGTTGCCGGAAAAGATCCGCAAGTTGTCGTGCGGGCGGTAGCTCATCGTTCGGTCCCCTCCGCGGATGAGGGATGAGGGGCGAGGGATGAGGGATGAGTGTGGAGTTCTTTTCCCTTCTCATCCCTCATCCCTCGCCCCTCATCCCTTCTTCTTGCCGCCCAGCCTTCCTTGTTGGTCTGGCGCTCGCGGCCGATGGCGAGCGCCCCGGCGGGCACGTCGTCGGTGATGACCGACCCCGCGGCCGTGACCGCGCCGTTGTCGACGTGGACGGGCGCGACGAGAATGGTGTCCGAGCCGACGAAGGCGTCGGCTCCGATAAAGGTCTGGTGCTTCTGCCGCCCGTCGTAGTTGCAGGTGATGGTGCCGGCGCCGATGTTGGTGCGCGCGCCGACTTCGGCGTCGCCGAGGTAGGCGAGATGGCCGGCGGACACGCCCTCGTGCAGCGTAGCGGCCTTGGTCTCGACGAAGTCGCCGATCTTGACGTTGTCGTGAAGGACGGTGCCGGGGCGCAGGTTCGCGAACGGCCCGATGCGGCACCCGTCGCCGACCTCGGACCCGGCGATGAAGCAGGCGCGGGCGGTAACCCGGTCGCCGAGACGGGAGCCGGAGACGTGCGTCTGCGGACCGATGACGCAGTCCTCGCCGATCACGGTCTCGCCCTGGAGGAACGTGAAGGGGAGCAGGGTGGTGTCCTGGCCGACGCGCACGGTCGCCTCGACGTAGGTCGTCGCGGGGTCCGAAACGGTGACGCCGGAGAGCATCAGGTCGTCGAGGATGCGGGCGCGCATGCGGGCTTCGACCAGCGCCAGTTCGACGCGGGTGTTGACGCCGAGCACGACATCAGGGTCGGGGCTGGTGATGGCGGCGATGGTCTGGCCGGCGGCCCGGAGCAGGCCGATGACGTCGGTCAGGTACAGCTCGCCCTGGGCGTTGTCGGGCCGCAGGTCGTGAAGGGACCGGAAAAGCGCGGGGGCGGAGAAGGCGTAGATGGAGGTCGAGATCTCGCGGATCGCCCGCTGCTCCGGCGTGGCGTCCCGGGCCTCGACGATGCCGACCACGGCGCCGCCCGGGTCGCGCACGATGCGGCCGTAAGAGCCGGCGTCGCCGGGCAGCACGGCGGTGAGCAGGGTGGCCGCGGCGCCGACGGTGTTGTGGGTGGTGACCAGGTCGCGCAGGATGCCGGCGGTGAGCAGCGGCGTGTCGCCGGGGACGACGAGCACGGTGCCGGCGTGGCCGGCGAGGGCGGGCGCGGCCATCAGGGCGGCGTGCCCGGTGCCCTTCTGCTCGGTCTGGAGGGCGTACGCGTTCGTTCCCGGGCCGAACGTCTCGTCCATGCGGCTTTGCAGCACGTCGGCCTGGTGGCCGACGACGAGCACGCGGCGGGCGACGCCTGCGTTCTGGAGTGCGTCCAGGATGTGCGCCAGGAGGGGCCGCCCGCACACGGGATGCAGCGCCTTGGGCAGCTTGGAGCGCATGCGGGTCGACTTGCCCGCGGCCAGAACGATGGCCGCGGGCGGCGACGCGCCCCTGCCCCGTGCGGTGTCCCCGGCCGAGTCTTCCGCTGCCGCCTCCCGCATCGCTCGCACCCTCCCCACAAAAAAACACGGCGTCCGGGCGTCGCTGCAGGCTGTGTTTCCGGAGCCGTGGGCCACGCGCGGGCCGTGTCACTTTTCGCGTTCAGTCGCGAACGGGCGGTCACTGTGGCGCCGGCGCGCCTTGCTACGCCGGGCCTATTATAGCACGGGGTCCGGGGAGCGTCAAGAAAAACGGCCGCTTCAAATGCCGGACCGGTACCTGCGCCGGGAGCCGGCAGGGGGGATCGTCGGCGGCGTAGAACCAGGAGATATGACCGACCGCGCCGCACAGATACGGCTCTTTCTTCAACACCTGAGCGCCGAGCGCGGCCTGTCATCGAACACCACGGCCGCGTACGGCAGGGACCTCGCGCAGTGGGCGGCAGCCACAACGGGATCCCGTGCGGGCGATCTGGCCGCGCCTGCTCTGGAAGGCTACCTGGGCTCGCTGCGCCGTTCGGGACTCGCCCCCGCGTCGGTGGCCCGGAAGCGGGCGGCTCTTGCCGCGTTTTGCCGGTACCTGGTCGGACAAGGCCGGCTGTCGGACGACCCGTTCGCCGCCATGGAGGGCGTCACCCGGCCGGAGCGTCGTCTGCCGCGCGTACTGTCGGCCGACGAGGTCGCCCGTCTGCTGGCGGCGCCCGCGCGGGGCACGCCGAAGGGCCGGCGCGACGCCGCATTGCTGGAGTTGATGTACGCGTCGGGCCTGCGCGTCTCCGAAGTGGCCGCGCTGCGCTGGAGCGACGTGGACGCGAAACGCGGACTGCTCCGGGTCCGCGGGAAAGGCGGCAAGGAGCGCCTGGTCCCGGTCGGCGCCCCGGCGATGGCGACGCTTGCGGCGTATCGGTCCCCTAACCCCCCTTCCCCCTTCCCGCGGCGGGAAGGGGGAGCCTGGGGCGAAGGACGGCTGTGGCTTCGCGCCAAGCGGCAACCGAATCGGGTGCAGGCACCCGCTGCCTCGCTCCGCTCCTTGCGCCGCGGCGGGAAGGGGGAAGGGGGGGTTATCTTCCCCGGGCGCGGCGGCCAGCGCCCGCTGGGCCGGGGCATCGTGTGGCGGGCGGTCAAGGAGCAGGCGCGGCGAGCGGGTCTGCCGCGCCTGCCGTCGCCACACTGGCTGCGGCACTCGTTCGCGACGCACCTGCTGAACGGGGGCGCGGACGTGCGCGCGATCCAGGAGATGCTGGGCCATGCACGGATCGCGACCACGCAGATCTATACGCACGTCGCCACGGACCGGCTGCGCGAGGCCTATCGCGCGGCGCACCCGCGCGCCTAGGCGTGACTCGTTCCCGAGTTCAACGGGCGGCGGCGTGCGCGCGGGCGGCGAGCAGGTCGGTGAGGCGCGGGGACAGGCCGATGTAGTCGCCGAGGAGGAACTCGACGTCCGGGTGCCGTGCCTGCGCCTCTTCCAGCAGGGTCGGGAGGTCGTCGCAGACGTGGGTGCCGGTGTGGAGGAAATAGGGAACCGCGACGACGCGCGTCGCGCCCGAACGGACGCAGCGGTCGATGGCCTCGGGAATCGTCGGCTCGTTGCACTCCATGAAGCCGACCTCGACGATCGGGAACCGTGCCTGCGCGTCGGGGCGCGCCCGCAGGTCGTCCACCACGCGGAACATGTCCTCGTTGGCGACGGGGCGCGGCGAGCCGTGGACCATGACGAGCAGGGCGGTCGTGGAAGGGGTGGCCGTCATTCGGCATTCACCGTTGCGGGCACGCGCCCGTCGAGGGGCGGCGACGGCACGCGCGGGCAGGCGGGAGTGGCATAGAGGGGGCATTCCGGCCGGGCCCCGCACGAGGCGGTCGCGCGCGCCAGGGGGTCGCGCCAGTGTTCGGCGGGGCGGGCGCGCTGCGCGGCGTCCAGCAGCGCGTCCGCCAGGCCCGCGTCGCGGCGCAGCGCGTCGGCCACGACGAATTCAATGTCCGGGTATCGCTCTCGCGCCTCGGCCAGGCAGCGGGGCAGATCGACCTGCACGAAGTAGCCGGCCACGAGAAAATACGGCGCGACCACGACGCGCGTCGCCCCGGCCTGCGCGACGGTCGCGACGGCGTCCAGGAACCGCGGCTCGGAATAGTTCAGGTAACCGACCTCGACGCGGGCGAAGTCGCCGCGCGCGCGCAGCCGCTCGGCGTGGGCATCCACGGCCTCGCCCGCCCCGCAGAGGACCGACCCGTGGGAGAACAGAATCAGGGCATCCATATGGTCTGAGTATACCCGACCCCTCCCCCCGGAAGGAAGGGGGAGAAGTGGGTGAATCGAAAGCGTCACGTCGGCGCTTCGGGTTCATCGTCGTTCCCCTTTCCTTCCGAGGGAGGGGGCAGGAGTCAGAACAGCGACATCTGCTGTTTACCGGGCGGCGTGGGCACGGGCAGGCCGAGCCGCTCGCGCAGGGCGAGTACCGTGGCCGGAGCGTGGCCCTCGAAGAAGTTGCGGATGTAAACGAGGATGCGGTCGGCGTCCCCTCGCTCCCGTGCCTCGGTGATGCGGCCCGCCCAGTGGGCGATGTCGTCGGTGCGGTCGATGACGGGCGCGTCGAAATGCGGCATGGCGTTCTCCTCCCCGAGCAGGCGCACGTAGGTCAGCGGGGCGCCGAGGTCCAGCCGCTCGGTCGTCGCGCAGGCGATGCCCGCGGCGGCGAGGCTGCCGACGACGTCTGTCTGCGCCCAGCCCGCGTGCCGGAACTCCACGACCCAGGGCAGGCCGGGCTCGCCGCGCGGCGACGTGATGCCGTCCACGAACGCGTCGAGCGCGGGTCGGTCCTCGGTCGTGAAGTCGGGGGGCAGCTGGAGGAGCAGGGCGCCCAGCCGCGCCTCGAGGTTGTCGCGCAGGAGGGCGCCGAAATGCAGGGCCGTTTCGGCCGCGCCGAGCAGACGGCGTTCGTGCGTCACGGCGCGGGGCGTCTTGGCCGAGAAGAGGAAGCCGGGCGGCACCTGGGACGCCCAGCCCGCGACGGTGGTCGGCCGGGGAACGCCATAGAAGGTCGTGTCCAGCTCGACCGTGCCGTCGGGGAAGACGGCTGCGTACGTCTCGAGCATCCGGTTCGACGGCAGGCCGGAAGGATAGAACGGGCCGCGCCAGTCCTCGTAGCTCCATCCCATGGTCCCCATCCGCACGTCCACCGCCGGCATGTTCTCGCCCCACTTTCCCGATGGCAGGCCGTCAGGAACGGTATACCCTGGCCTGATGTCAGGCGAAGCCTCCTTCCGTGAGTCAGGACCTGTGCCGTATTCTCCAAAACTATGGGGGGCACGAGCGCGAGGCGCGTGCCGCCGCCACTGCTCTGCTGCTCTTTGCGTCCACGGTGTCCCTTCTGTCGCGGAAGAGTCCCGCGCCCGGTGGGCACGATGGTCACCGGTTATTCGGCAGATTTCCTCTCAGGCGTTCGGCGGCGTTAGCGCCGCGAGGAACTCCGGGTCATCCCGGACGGTGGCGAACTCGGGGCAACGGGCCAGTTCACGCCCCAGCCCCTCGCCCCCGACCTGCCGGGCCGACTCGCGCAGCAGCGGCAGCACCGCGGTGCGGTCCCCGGTCGCCGCCCACAGCGCGGCCGCGCCGTAGAAGTAAGCGCCGGCGAAGGCGTAGCCGCTGGCGATGACCTGCCGGAACAGCGCCGCCGCCCGCTGGTGGTCGCCGACCTGGAGCAGGAGCCTGGCGCACTCGTTGCGCAGCGAGGCCAGGTCCCGCTGCCGGCCCTCGTCGTCGGGCCTCACCCCGGGTGCCCATTCGTCCAGGCGGGCGAGCGCCTGCTCCAGTAAGGTCCGCATCTTCGGCAGGTCCTTTTTGAGCGGACGGTCGCGCAACACCGTGTAGACGCCGGCCGCCGTCTGCAGGGCCGTGATGCGCCAGACCGGGGACCGGCCGTCCGCGTCCGGCTCCTCGGAAAGAGGCTCCAGAGACAGCGCCACGTCGGCGGCCTCGTTTCTGCGTCCTTCCGCGGCCAGCAGGGACGCCATCTCACCCAGGAGGAAGGCGCGCCCGGAACGGGTGGCCCGGGTCTGCGGCGTGGCGGCCAGCACTTCGCGCGCCGTCTCCAGCCACCGCGCGAAGTGCCCGCTGTTGCGGTAGTTGTTGGCGGCGCCGTTGGTCTGCAGCGCCCAGAGCGGGAGGCCGTCCGGGTCCATGGCGTCCCCGCCGCGCTCCGACATGGGCGCGTGCTCGTCGGCGGACAGGAGCAGGCGGCTCCGGACGGTGTCGCTGCTTACCCACCGGACGAACTCCTGGTGCTCGCGCACGAACTCCTCGCCCGCGCCTCCGCCTCCGCGCAGCGAGAGCAGCCACCAGCGGCACCACGCCTCCTCCGCGAGCGGGAGCGCCCCGCGGCGTCCGTGATACCAGGCGACGACCTCCGCGGCCTCGTTGTGACGGCCGGCGTACAGGAGGCTCTTCATGCACCGCTGCACCGCGCCGAAGTCCACGGGGTCGCCCGGCGCGGACGCCAGGAGGGCGTCCCGGCTCCGGGAAAGGTCGTCCGCCGCGGGCTCCTCCCCCGGCCGCGGGGACAGGTAATGGTAGGCGGACCACGTCTTTTTGCGCACCACCGCGCGGAAGGCATCGTCGCGCGAAGGGCGCTCGCTCTCCAACGTCTCGGACATTTGCTCGATCATCCTTTCCTGGAGCCGGCGCCGGCCCGTGTAGAGCCGCCCCCGCACGGTGGAAATGGGGACGCCCAGGAAGCCGGCGACCTGGGCGAGCGATTTGCCGCCCAGGTAGAACAGCAGCACCGCCGCCCTCTCCGCGTCCGGCAGCGCACAGACCGCGGCGCGCACGGCCTCCCGAGTTTCCCGGCGTGCCAGCGCCGTGGCGGGGTCACCCCCGCCGGGCAGACCGGCGATGCTGTCCAGGGGCAACGCCGCCGCGGCCGCGCAGGCGGCGGGCGCGCGGGTGAGGCGGTCGCAGTGCTTGCGCACGAGGAGGCGCAGCCAGGCCGGGAAGGCCGCAGGGTGGCGCAGGTCTGCGAGCGTCGTGTACGCCTCGACGAAGGCTTGTTGGGCGGCGTCCTGTGCGTCGTGGAACCGGCCCCCGAGCAGTGCGGCGGCGTAGCCGACCGCCATGTCCTGGAACCGGGCGACGAGCACGTCGAACGCGTCGGCGTCGCCGCGCCGCGCCCGCTCCACCACGCCCGGCAGGTCGCCGGTCATCGCGGCGGCCGCCGCGGCGCTGCTCGTGCGTCCGGTCCGCGCCCGTATCCCGCTGTACGGCATCGATGTAGATCCCCTCTTCCTCCCACGTCCAGTGTCGTCTCCTGATGAAGAGACCCCGCCGGACGCGCGGAAGTCAAACATTTTTCGGCAAAGCACCCGACCGACACCCGGTATGCGGCACCGCGCCCCGGGTTCACCGGTGCACGCGATCCGCCCATCGGGAACGGGGATCGGCCGCGCCCGCCGTCACTGCCGTCGCCAACCGCACTCCCGTCATGCGACGAGCGCCGCCGCGTCTCAAGCAGTATGCCCGCGTGCCCCGGCTTGCCGCGTGGAGCCGGGTACACTAGACCCATGCCTGTTCTGGTTGTTGCCGCGTCCGGCGACGTGTCCCTGGTCTTCATCGAGCTGGGCGCGGCCGTGGTCGGCCTGGCCGTTCTGGCGCGCCTCGCGAACCGCTGGGGCTTTTCGGCCATCCCGCTGTACCTGCTGGCGGGACTGGCGTTCGGCAACGGCGGGCTGCTGCCCCTCGACTTCAGCCAGGACTTCGTCCACGTCGGGGCCGAGATCGGCGTGATCCTGCTGCTGTTCCTGCTGGGCCTGGAGTACACGGGCGAGGAGCTCGGCGCCAACCTGCGCACCGGGTTCCCTTCGGGCGTCGTGGACTTCGTGCTGAACTTCTCACCCGGTTTGCTCCTGGGCCTGCTGCTGGGGTGGGGGCCGCTGGCCGCGTTCGTGCTCGGCGGGGTCACCTACATCTCGTCGTCGGGCGTGATCGCCAAAGTGCTGGGGGAGCTGGGGCGGATGAACCACCCGGAGACGCCGGCCATCCTGGCGATCCTGGTCATCGAGGACCTGGCGATGGCGCTGTATCTGCCGCTCGTGTCGGTGCTGCTCGCCGGGCAGGGCCTGGTAGCCGGGGTGGTCTCGGTGCTCGTGGCGCTCGCCACCGTCGCGGTGGTCCTGTTCGCGGCGGTCCGGTACGGCCGGGCCATCAGCCGGGCAGTCTCGCACCAGTCGGACGAGATCATCCTGCTGACCACCTTCGGCCTGGTCCTTCTGGTGGCGGGGATCGCCCAGCGGCTCCAGGTGTCGGCGGCGGTGGGGGCGTTCCTGGTCGGCATCGCGCTGTCGGGGACCATCGCGGAGCGGGCGCACCGCCTGTTCGCGCCGCTGCGCGACCTGTTCGCGGCCGTGTTCTTTTTCTTTTTCGGCCTGCAGATCGACCCGGCCACCCTGCCGCCGGTCTTGCCGCTGGCGGCCGGGCTGGGCGTGGTGACCGCGGGGACGAAGCTGTTCACCGGCTGGTGGGCCGCGCGCCGCGCCGGTCTGGACGCCTCGGCGGGGCTGCGCGCGGGGGCCGCCCTCGTCGCCCGCGGCGAGTTCTCCATCGTGATCGCGGGCCTGGGGGTGGCGGCGGGCCTGACGCCGCGGCTGGGCGCGCTGTCGGCCGCCTACGTGCTGCTGCTGGCCGTGCTCGGCCCGGTTCTCGCCCGCGCCGCGAAGGGGCCCCGGGCCGTCCCCGCTCCGTGACATAGTCCGGGGCGGCGCCGCCTCACCGCCGCCCGTTCGCGGGCTTCTCGACTTCCAGGGTGCGCACCCGGCTTTCCAGGGTTTTCCGCTCCTCAGTGGGCGCTCGGGGGGCGGTGGCGGCGGTGGTGTCCGCGCGCCGAGCCGGCGGCGGGATCTCGGCCTTGGCGGGCGCGGGCGGCGCGCCCGCCGTTCCGGCCGCCGCCGGAACGCGCGTTCCGTCGCCCCCGGTCGAACAGCCCGTGATGCCGGCGGCCAACAGTGTCGCCAACGGCAGCCAATTGTGCCTCATCACGCTTTTCCCTCCGTTCAGATGGGATGGTTCGCGCCGGGAGCGCTACGCCTGGCCCTCTTCCGGTTCCGGCTCCTCGACGCCGTGAAGGTCCGAGAGCGGGGCTTCGGCGTCCGGGGTGGGGGCGCCGATGGGGATCATATCCGTATCTTCGGCGACCGCGATCTCCATCTGGAAGATGCGGCGTGCGTTCTGCGAGAGGATGCGGACCCGGTCTTCCGCCGGCAGGTCGATCTCGGTCAGCAGGGCGAGCACGGCGGCGGGGTCGGTGTGCGGGGCGCCGGAGCCGAACAACAGCTTGCGCGCCCCGTGGAGGACGTGCACGGCGTGGTCGATCTTTTCCGCCTGGAGCGCCCCGGAGATGTCCAGGTACAGGTTGAGGTGCTTGGCGGCGACGTCCACGGCGAGCCGCCAGTCGTCGCCGCCCATGCCGGAGGCGATGACGCGCGTGGTGTTCATCTCGCGGGCGATCTCGCCGACGTGCTGCATGGCCTCGCCGGTCGGCGCCTGGATGAGCAGGGGTTTCGCGAATCGGCGGAAGGCGCTCAAGAATTCGTACGCTTCCACCAGGGTGATCGGGTGGCCCGTGACCGGGTCGGGGTACAGGGCGCAGCCGACGAAATTGTCGTTGTGGTACAGGTAGCGGCGCATCAGCGCGTTCGCTTCCGCGGGCCGGTCCGAGGAGACCACGAGCCACGGGCGCAGGTTCGGGACCTGCTCCGTACCCCGGGAGATCTGCTCGTTCCCGTGGACCGGGTCGAAATGGCGGGCCAGGTCCGAGGCGACGAACGCCGTCCCTATGCCGCGCGCCCGGAGGCCGGCCTGGACGTGCTCGGCGTCGTTCCATTGCGGCGCGACGGCCGTCGCGCCCCAGCCGCAGTGGATGTCGATGATCTCTTCGTTCATGCCGCCAGACTCCCCGCCGCGGGCGCCCCGATGCCCAGCAGCCGCCGCGCGTTCCCGCCGAGCACGAGCGCCTCGTCGTCCGGACTCAGGTGCGCGTGTCGGACGAGGGCCAGGGCCGCGCCCAGCGAGCCGTCGGGCGTGCCCGAGGCGAACACGACCCGCCGGGCGCCGAGCGCGTGGACGACCGCGCCGATCTCGCCGAGCCCGTGCAGGCCGTCGGTCGCGATCAGGATCTGCGGAGATTCCTCGGCGACGGCCAGCGCTTCGGCCAGGGTCACCGCCCCCGAAACGCCGCTCAGGATGACCGGGCCGCGGTAGCCGGCCTCGCCGAGCTGGGAGGCGAGCGCGGTCGCGTCCCCGGCCCGGTGGGCTTCCACGAGGATGGGCGGCGACGTGGGCGCGGCCTGGAGGGCGCGGAGCATCCGCCGGAGCGGGGCGTAGACGCCGGGGTACCCGTGCGTGGCGGGGAACAGCGCGAGCAGGCGCGCGCCGTCGATGGCCGGCGCCGGCCCCGGCTCGCGTGGGTCCAGCACGAAGATCGGGTGCAGGCGCGGCTCGTCTCGGCAGGCAACTACGGTCTCGGCGTTCCCGCCCACGGCCTCGTGGTGCAGGGCGCTGCTGCTCAGCACGGCCGCCAGGGCGACGTCGTGCCGGTCCAGCAGCGCCACGAGCGACGCGGCGGGCGTCCGCGCGGCCTGCGCGTCCGTTTCGGGCGGGCGGAGCACCGTCCTGAGATCCACAATGTCGTTCATGTCGTCGTCAACCTCGCGCAAGTCCGGCCGCGTGCCGCAGGCGGCGCAGCACGCGCTCCCGGCCCAGCACGGCCATTGTCTCGAACAGACCCGGTCCGACCTCCCGCCCGGTCACCGCCACGCGCACGGGGTGCGTCAGCTCGCCGCGCTCGCGCCCGTGCCGCTCGCCCACGGCGCGCGTCCGGGTCTCGATCGGCTCGTCGAGCCACGCGGCGTCGGGCAGGTCGGCCAGCACGGCGGCCAACTCCTCCAGGAACGGCGGGACGGCTTCCGGTTCGCGCTTGAGGCGCCGCTCGACGCTGCGCGAGTCGTACTCGGGCAGGTCGCCGAAGAAGAAAGCGGTCAATTCAGGCGCCTCGTCCAGCCGCTTCAGGCGCTCCTGTTCCAGCAGGAGGACACGGCCCACGTAGTCGCGCGTCGCCTCGTCCGGGTCGGCGGGGACCAGGCCGGCGGCGGCGAGGAACGGGAGCACGCGGCCGGCGAGCTCGCCCGGGTCCATCTGCCGGATGTAGACGCCGTTCATCCAGGTGAGTTTGTCCAGGTCGAAGACCGCGGGCGACACAGACAGGCCGTCCACGTTGAAAAGGCGGACGATCTCGTCGCGGGGCAGGATCTCGCTCTCGTCGCCGGGCGACCAGCCGGTCAGCGCCAGGTAGTTGAACAGCGCGTCTTCCAGGTAGCCGTCGTCGAGGAAGCTGGTGGTGACGTCGCCGGTCTTGGGGTCCGTGATCCGGCCGATGACCGGCTTGGCGCCGGTGCGCTTGGCGAGCTTTTTGCCGTCGGGGCCGTTGACGTTGGCGACGTGGACGTACAGCGGGGGCTCCCAGCCCAGCGCCGCGTACAGGCAGAAGTGCTTGGGCGAGGACGACAGCCACTCGGTCGAACGGACGGCGTGCGAGATGTCCATGTCGTGGTCGTCCACGATGGCGGCCAGGTGGTACGGCGGGAAGCCGTCGGACTTCAGGATCACGAAGTCGTCCTGCGTCTTCGCGTCCCACTCCGTCACGCCCCGCAGCGCGTCGTGCGTACGGATCACGCCCTCCTGCGGCATCTTGAAGCGCACGACGTGTGGTTCGCCACGTTCGGCGCGCGCCCGTCCCTCGTCGGCGGGGAGGTCGCGGTACCCGCTCCGGTACACGAAGGCCTGCTTTCGCGCGTCCGCCTCCGCCCGCATCGCGGCCAGCTGCTCGGGCGTCTCGAAGGCGAAATACGCCTTGCCGTCGGCGAGGAGCCCGTTGACGACCTCGCGGTAGCGGTCGAGGCGGTGCGACTGGAAGTACGGGCCGTGGGCGCCGCCGTCGGCCGGGAGCAGGTCGGCGCGGACCGTGCCGTACCGTTCCGCGTCGAGCGCGGCCAGGGCGCGGGCGTCGGGCCCCTCGTCGTAGCCGATGCCCATCACCCGCAGCGACTCGATGATCTGTTCCAGCGCGCCCGGGACGAGCCGGTTCTGGTCGGTGTCCTCGATGCGCAGCAGGAAGTCGCCGTCATAACGCCGCGCGAGGAGCCAGGAGAACAGCGCGGTGCGCAGCGCGCCGACGTGCAGGAAGCCGGTGGGGCTGGGGGCGAAGCGCGTCCGCACGCGCTTGCCGGGGTTCGGGCGGGAGGACGGGGTCTCGGTCGCCGGGGTGTTGTTGGGCAACGGCATTGTCATTAACTGTGCGTTGGAGTATAGCACAGCCGGGGGGGCGTGTCAATCTGGCGGGCAGACGCAGTGTGCCCGGGACGGGAGCGGCCTCTGGCCGGAAACCGCGCCCTAAAAAGGCGGCCCTGGGCCGCCAATAGTAAAGGTGTTATGCACAGTTTTCACGCGCGGGAGCCACAGTCTGCCGGCGCCTCCCCGGCAAAACCGTCTGCGGAGCGTGAGCCCATTTCGGTGGGCCTGGGGGAAGTGCGCGTGACGTGCCGTCTTACCGACGTCCTGCTCGTCAGCGGGCTCGGGTCCGGCATCGCGCTCTGCGCCCGCGATCCGGCGGCACGCGTTTGCGGCGTGGCGCACATCGTCCTGCCGAGCGCCGGAGGGAACGCTGCGGATGGGGAAGGGCCGAATCCGGAGCCGGCGCGCTATGCGGACGCGGCCGTCCCGTACCTCCTGGACGCGATGGAGCGGGAAGGGGCCCGGACGGAGTGCCTGGCGATCGCCCTGATCGGCGGGGCGCGGCTGTGGGCCGGGCCGGGCGGGGCGCGGCTGGACGTCGCGAACCGGAGCACGGTGGCCGTTCTGCGGGCGCTGGAGGCACGACAGTTGCGTCTGAACGCACACGATATCGGGGGCGCCTGGGGCCGGGCCTGCCGCCTCGAGGCCCGCGACGGGCGGGTCTTCGTGCGCACCATCGGTGCGGAGGAGCGGGAATTGACGGTACTGGGCGCCGCCGGGGGCGCGCGATGACGCCGGCGGTGAACGTGGCTGCGCCGATGCTGAGCCTGGAGCGGCTGTTGCACTCGGTCGAGGACCTGCCCTCGCTGCCCGAGGTGGCCGTCCGGGTCGCGCGCATGGCCGACGACCCGGACGTGAGCGCCGACAGCGTCGGGCGCGTCGTGGCGACCGACCAGGCGCTGACCGCGCGCGTCCTGCGGATGGCGAACTCGGCCTATTACGGCGTCGCCCGGCGCGTCAGCACGGTCCCGGAAGCGGTCATGATCCTCGGGCTGCGGACCATCCGTACGCTGACCATGGCGGCCTCGATCTACCCCATGGTCTCGCGCGGCCTGCCGGGGTACGCGCTGGGCCGGGGCGACCTGTGGCGCCACTCCATCGGCGCGGCGCTGTGCGCGCAGGCGCTGGCCCGCCGCGCGCGTCCCACGTCGCACGTCATCGGGCCGGTCGTCGCCGACGAAGCCTTCGTGGCCGGCCTGCTGCACGACATCGGCAAGATGGCGCTGTCGATCCATCTGAAGGACCACCTCGGCACGACCCGCCAGAAGGCGCTGGCCGACAACGTCCCGTTCGTCGTGGCCGAGCGCGCCGTGCTCGGCTTCGACCACGCCCAGGCGGGCGCGGCGATGTCCGAGAAGTGGAACCTTCCCGCGTCGCTCGTGCAGGCCATCGCCTTCCACCACGACCCGCTGCGCGCTTCGCACGGCAACGTCGGCCTGGCCTGCGTCACCCACCTGGCGGACGCGATGTGCCTGATCCTGGGCGTCGGCGTGGGCGGCGACGGCCTGCTCTCCACCCTCCACATGGAGGCGGCCGAGGCCCTGGGCCTGGCGGACGACCTCGACGAAGTGACCGCCTCCTGCCTCGACACCTTGCGCCTGGCCGGTCCGTCGTTCGATTTCGAGAAGGCGCTGTAAGGGCGAGATACAGAAAAACGGGGGCGTGCAGGAACGACGTAAGGGCGACGCGTGTGTCGCCCCGCCGCCTGCCACCCTCGGGAAAGGGCGACGAGTG
>CADCTO010000673.1 GCA_902805585.1 uncultured Armatimonadota bacterium
CGAGAAAACGTTCCCCGCTCATCCCTTATCCCCCGTCCCTCCCAAGACTCCGTACGTGACCTTGCCGCTTTTGGAGTCGAACCGCTCGGTGATGCCCAAGTCCGCGAGCAGGGGCGACCAGCGCATGGCTTTGACGACGACCCGGCGGCGGGCGACGCGGCGGGCTTCCGCGAGGGCGTCCGGCAGCAGCGGCGCGTGGTCCCCGAAGGCGCGCAGCGGGGCGAAGGTTTCCGAGTCGGGCAGTATCTCCTCGAAGAACGGGTCGAAACAGACGACGTCGTAGCTGCCGGCCGCGCAGGCGCGCAGGTACTCCAGATGGTGTCCGAGGTGGACGACCTGGACGCGGCGCATGGTCTCGTTCAGTACGCGGTGGTCGGTGACGACGGATTGCAGCCCCTCGCGGACGACGACCCCCAGTTCCGGCACGGCCTCGACGCCGTGGACGACCCCTTCGGTGCCGACGGCGTAGGCGCACAGGATCGCCTCTGCGGCGTAGCCGAGGGTTGCGTCGAGCACACGGTCTCCGGGCCGCAGGCCCGCCGCGTCAACCAGCAGGTCGCGCCCGCCCCGTAACAGGTTCCCCAGTCGCAGGAACGCCATGTTGGGATGGTAGAACAGTTCGGTGCCGCCGGGCATCGCCAGCAGCAGCCGGTTTGTCTGCACGAGCAGTGCACGGTGCGCGCCGGGGTGCGCACGGAACAGCCGCGGCAACCCCAGGTCGCCCCGCCCCACGTACGGCGCGCCCAGTTCCCGGGCGAACCCGCGCGCGCGCGCTTCCAGTTCCGAAGAGGGTTCCAGCGAGGTCGTGACGAACAGGTCCGTGCGGGCGGGTTGTGACATACCCTGCATTATACGCCGGAGGCGAAGTGGACGACGTACGCGAAACGCTCGAATGGACGACGGAGTTGGTCGCGGAGGCCGCGCGGCGGGCGCTGCACCTGGTCGGCGGCGGCCCTTCCGTCGATCTGAAAGCGGACGGCTCTCTGGTGACCAACGTGGACCGGACGATCGAGCAGTTCCTCCGCGAACAGATCGGCGCGCGCTACCCCGGCCACATGATCCTGGGCGAGGAGTACGGCTGGGAGGAGCGGCGCGACGACGTGCCCCTGTGGGCGCTAGACCCCATCGACGGAACCACGAACCTGGCCCACGGCATACCGCTCTGGGGTGTCTCGGTCGGTCTGGTCGTGGACGACGTGCCGTTCGTCGGCGTGGTCGCGTTCCCCGCGCTCGGAGAGACGTACGCCGCCGGGCGCGGCCTTGGCGCGACCGTCAACGGCGCCCCCCTCCCCGCCCTTCCCGCCGGCGGGCCGACCCACTGGGAGGACGCCTACGGCGTCTGCTCGACCAGCGTGCGCGAGGTGGATTTTTCGCGCGTCCCGGCCCGCCTCCGCGCGCTCGGCTCGGCGGCGCTCGACGTGTGCTGGGCGGCGGCGGGCCGGCTCGCCGGCTGCCAGAGCATCAAAACCGCGCTCTACGATGTCGCGGCGGGCATCTGCATCGCCAACGAGACCGGCGCCGTGACCCGCTGGCTTTCGGGGGTCCCCTGGTCGCCGCTCGACATGGCCCGCTCCGGCCCGCGTCCCGAGGTCCTGCTCACGGCCCCCGCCGCCACGCTGGCGTTTCTGCGGGAGAACCTTGTGAGGTGAGGGCCGCCCCTACTCCTCCCCCAACACGATAGCGGCTGCCGGAAGCCGGTGCAGGACGTTCTGCGGCGTCTCGACGCTCAGCGTGCCGTCGGTCGCGAGGTCGAGGACACGGCAGGAAACGGGCGTGTCGTCGAGGACGAAGGTGCGGCGGGCGGCGGGGTCGTGGAGCGGCTTCCAGCGTTCCAGGGTCGCGGCCAGGCCGCCATAGATCCACTCGTCCCAGCACAGGCCGAGCCGACGCAGGACCGCCTGTTCCACAGAAACGACGTCGCGGCGGACGCCCGAGACCCGCTCCAGCGAGGTCGCGATGGCGCGCACCTCCGGCGGGAACTCGGCGATGTTGACGTTGACCCCCAGGCCGATCAGGGGGACGACGCGCCCGTCGCGTTCCGGGACCGTCTCCACGAGGACACCCGCGACCTTGGCGCCCCCGACCAGCACGTCGTTCGGGAAGCGGACGTGGGTGCGGACGCCCGCCGTTTCGGCAACGCCCTCGGCGACCGCCAGGCCCGCGACCAGGGCGACGTGCCAGGCGTCCGGCCCGGGGACCGGCGGCGCCACGGCGGTCAGGCAGACGTTGGCGCCCGGCGGCGCGTACCAGGTATGTCCACGCCGCCCCCGGCCGTGCGTCTGGAAGTTCGCGGTGACTACGGTCCCGGCAACCGCGCCCCCCAGCGCCAGATCGTGCGCGATGTCCTGCGTCGAACCGACTACGTCGTGTCGAAGCAGCGGTTCGCCGAAGATCACGCCCCGTTATCCTGTTCCTGGAAATCGAGGGCGATGTCGAGGGCGGGCGCCGAGTGGGTCAGCGCCCCGACCGAGATCAGGTCCACGCCGGTCTGCGCGATGGCCTGGACCGTTTGGAGGTTGACGCCGCCGGACGCTTCGGTCAATGCCTGCCCGCCGATGCGGCGCACGGCCTCGCGCAGCGCGTCCACGTCCATGTTGTCGAGCAGGATGATGTCGGCCCCAGACGTGACCGCTTCGCCCACCTGGGCCAGCGTCTTGCATTCGACCTCGATGCGCATCGGGTGCGGCGCCCCCTCGCGCGCCCGCCACACGGTCGCCCCCACCCCGCCGCCCGCGGCCAGGTGGTTGTCCTTGATCAGCACGGCGTCGTACAGGCCGATGCGGTGGTTGTGCCCGCCGCCGACGCGCACGGCGTACTTTTCCAGCGTCCGCAGGCCGGGCGTGGTCTTGCGCGTGTCCACGATGCGCGCGTTCGTGCCGGCGACCGCCAGCACGAAGCGCATGGTGAGCGTGGCGATGCCCGACAGGTGCTGCAGGAAGTTGAGCGCGACCCGCTCCGCCGTCAGCAGACCGCGCGCCGTCCCCATGACGGTCGCCAGGGCGGCGCCGGCGCGCACGCGCTCCCCGTCGCGGATCATCGGCTCCCACTTCGCCCCGGGCTCGACGAGCGTGAACGCCCGCTCGGCGATCGGCAGACCGGCCACGATGCCTTCGGCCCGCGCGCGCACGGTCGCCCGCGCCGCCTTGAACTCGGGTACCGTCAGGTACGTCGTGATGTCGCCCGCGCCGACGTCCTCTTCCAGGGCCGCGCGCAGGATCGGTTCGTATTGGAGGGGCAGAAGCTGCATGATGGTTACCGCCAGGTGATGCGTGCTCGCAGGTGATGCGTGCTCGGGAGTTCAGGCCGGAGCGGAGGCCAGGGCCGCGGCCGCCTCGGG
>CADCTO010000674.1 GCA_902805585.1 uncultured Armatimonadota bacterium
CCTGGCGGCTCTGAGCGCCGGTCTTCTTTCCGGGGCAGTCGCTGCGCCCAGCTTGGCGCAAAGCGGCAGCGCCGGGGCGAAGCCCAAGATGGTCACGATGCGGGGCACGCTCGCGTGCCTGGGCTGCGACCTGAAAAAGGCGCACGGTGCCGGCGCCCAGTGCTCCGTCTATGGCCACAAGCACGCCCTGAAGACGAGCAACGGCAAGTACTACACGTTCCTGGAGAACGCCAAGTCCGAGCCGCTCATCAAGGGCGAAGCCCTGCACGGCAAGATGCTCGAGGTCCGGGGCACCGTCTTCCCCGGCAGCCAGGTCATTGGGGTCACCAGCTACAAGCAGACCGGACAGAACACCGCCGCCCCCGCCGCCGGGCTGCAGACCGCCACGCTCAAAGTGGCGGGCATGAGCTGACCGGCCGGGTGCCCACCGAAGGTGGAAGCGGCCTTGGTCAAGGTCGACGGCTATAAATCGATGAAGGCGGACGTCACGAAGCAGGAAGTGGCGGTCACGTTCGACCCGGCGAAAACCAACCCACAGGCGCTGGCCAAGTCCATCACGGACAACACCAGCTTCAAAGCCTCCGTTTCGGGCGCGGGCGGCGGCCGGTAGCAGACGGACCAGGGGGGCCGGGCAGATCTGCCCGGCCCCCCTGGTCCAACCCCGAATCACAGCCGGGCCCGACCACATTCATCTCACTCGTCTGCGCCTGTGGGCCAAAACACCACGGCGGCCGGCACGAAAAGAGCGGAGCTCGCCAGCTCGGGAACTACATAGGCGCGCTTCATCACCGCACCGCTCGGCGCGCTGCCGCCGCCCTCACGGCAGCCAAAAGCGCGGAGGAAGCCGCGGCCCCCTCGCCGAAGTGGGGCGCGTGCCGGGCTCGGCCATGACGAAGGACGGGGTCGCCCCGGCCCGCCGCCTGCATCCCGACCGGTATGCCGCCGCCGTCCGGACATGGGAGGGAGCCGTCGGGTACAGGGTGCTGGACCGGTGCTACGGCGTTCCGGCGGGCTCGGGCCGAAAGGAGTTGAAGAGACAGATGCACAGCAGTACACAACGACGTGTCGCTCGGCACGCGGCGGTCACGGCCCTGGCGTTGGTCGCTCTGGCTGCGGCGGGGCCGGAGCGGGCGACGGCGGCGTTGACCCTGGTCCGGGACGGCGCTCCGCGGGCCACCATCGTCGTGGCGAAGGCGGCCCTGGACCCGGCCAAGGAGGACGGGAGCGCGCAGAAGGTGGCGACCGCGGCCCGGGACCTGCGGGAGTACGTCGAGAAGATCTCCGGCGCCCGGCTGCCTCTCGTCTCCGACGAGCAGGCGCCCCGGGGCCCTCTGATCCTCGTGGGCCGGAGCCGCCTCACGGAGGCGATGAAGGTGGACATCCCGGCCGGTCTGACGCCGGGCCGGCGGGAGGAGGGCTTCGTGATCGTCTGTCAAGGCGACCGGCTCGTGCTCGCCGGGAACGACGCGGGGCCCTACCACGGCACGGAGTACGCGACCTACGATTTCCTGGAGCGCCTCGGCGTGCGCTGGTTCATGCCCGGCGACTTCGGCGAGGTGGTGCCCAGACGCGCGAGCCTGACCTTCGCCGACATCCGCGTCCGGGAGAAACCGGACTTCATCCAGCGCAACTGGTGGCTGCACACGACCGACGAGATGGCCGCGCTGGAGCGCCGCTGGAAGATCCGCAACAAGATGAACCCGGACAACCTGTTCCAAATGCCGGCCGACTCCTCCGTGCGCAACTTCGTCGCCGACCAGAAGGAGGCCGCGGCGCACCCGGAACTCTTCGCCAGGAACCAGGACGGCAGCGTCAATCCGTTCCTGCCGAACCTGACCGACCCCCGGGCCGTCGCCATAGCCGCCGAGAAGATGAAGGCGCTGTTCCGCAAGGACCCCGCGCTCAACTCCGCCGGCATCGCGCCCGACGACGGCCTGCCGCGCGATTTCAACCCGGGCACGGTGAAGCGTAACCAGGGGTTCACCGACCTGCTCGGGCGCGAAGGCGTGCCGGCAGAGGTGAGCGTCAGCGAGGAGTGGTTCGACTTCGTGAACGCGGTGGCACGCGAGGTGAAAAAGGAGTTCCCGGACCACGTCATCACCACCAACGGCTACGCGAACCGGAACACCCCGCCGGAGGGCGTCGCGCTCGACCCCAACGTCAGCGTCATGTTCGCCGCCATCTGGTCGGACACGCTGCACGCCTACGACGACCCCAAGAGCTGGCAGGCCGTCCGCCAGGGCCAGATGCTCCGGCGCTGGTGCGAGCTCAGCCCCGGCAAGGTCTGGATTTACGGATACGACTACCGGATGCTCGTTTCCGGCCTGACCCCGGTTCCCATCACGCGCAAGCTCGCCCGCGACTTCCCCCTGATGAAGGAGTGGGGGGTGATGGGCTTCATCGACGAGGCGCGCAACGTGTGGATGGAGGGAGGCATCACCAGCAAATACGTGCGCGCCCGCCTGGAATGGGACGCGGACGCCGACGTGAAAGCGCTGCTGGACGACTTCTTCACCAAATGGTACGGCGCCGCCGCCGCCCCGCCCGCCCGGGCCTTCTGGGACGCGCTCGAAGAGGCGATGGAGAGCACGCCGCTCCTGGGGCACGAGGACCGCATCCTGCCCTGGGTCTACACCCCGGAGCTGATGTCCCGTCTCAAGACCCACCTCGAAGAGGCGGAACGTCTCGCCGACACGAGCCGCTCGAAGCAGCACGTCCGGGTGGACCGGCTCATCTACGAGCACCTCCGGGGCTACCTGGCCATGCAGGCCGCCGAGTCCGCGGGCGGCTTCGCCGAGGCGGCGCGGCAGGCCGGCCGCATGATGGAGATCCGCAAAGACCTCCACGCCGTCAACTCGTTCTTCGTCCTGCCCGACGAGCAGCGCTACAAGTCCGGCATCTGGTACTGGGGCGTGCTCGACCGCAAAGCCTATTACGAGAGACTCGCCGCCCTGACCTCCGGCAAGACGGGCGAGCTGGTATCCCTGTTGCCGGAAACCGCCGCCTTCCGCACGGACCCCCACGACGAGGGCCGCTTCGCCCGCTGGCACCGCCCGGACTTCCCGGCCGCCGGCTGGTCTTCCCTCCTGACCACCAAGCCCTTCTACGCGCAGGGCTACCTGAGCCGGGAGGGCTACCCCTACACCGGCTACCTCTGGTACCGCCTCGAGGCCGACATCCCCGCCTCGGCGGAGGGCAGGCGGGTCATCCTGTACGCCCCGGCGGTCGAAACCGAAGCCTGGTGCTGGGTCAACGGCAAGTACGTCGGGCACCGCCCCTACCGCGAGGCCTACGAGCGTCCCAACGAGATGGAGTTCGACGTGACGAGCGCCCTGA
>CADCTO010000675.1 GCA_902805585.1 uncultured Armatimonadota bacterium
CCCAGGCCAGTTTCCCGGACGGGGTGAACGCGCGCAAGACCGCGCCCCCGGCCGCCTGGTTGCAGCCGACGTAGACGTTCCCCCGGGCATCCACGCCGACGCCCATCGGGTGGACCAGGCGGTTCGGCCCCGTTCGCCCCGGCGTCTTGCCGCCGTAGATGCCGCCCGGCTCGCCCAGCGTACCGACGAGCTTCGGGGTCGTGTCGAGGTTCCCGTAGATGCGGATTTGCGGCGCGCGGCCGTTGTCGGCCACGAGCAGGCGCCCCCTGGCGTCCACGCACAGCGCCGTGGGCACGACGCCGCGCCCGAAGCCGATCCGCGGCTTGATCATCTTCCCGGCGGGCGAGAACCGGACGACGTTGGCACCGCCGACGACCGGATCGTCCGGCCCCGAAAGGATGCCCGCGCCGCGCGCGTCCGCGTCCTGAAGGACCCACAGCGTCCCCGCCGCATCGAGCGCCATCTGCCGGGCGCGCGGCATGGCCCAGCGTGCTACCTCGCGCATCGTCTCGCCGTCGTAGACCTTGATCGCGTTGGCGAAGGCGTCGCTGACGTAGAGCCGGCTGGTCTTCGGGTCGAAGGCGAGGCCGCGGGCGTTGGCGTCCTTGTCGGTCTCGTGCAGCACGAGCATATCGCCGAAGCGGCCCTTGCCGCCGGGGAAGGGGGCGTGCGAGCCGTCCCGGCTGCGCCGCGACACGCCGTACCAGGTCGCACCCTTCGGCGGATACTGCTCGCCCTTTAATCCGCCGCCTTCGTTGCCATGCGAGTGGGCGAGGAAGACGTATCTGCCGCCCGCGGTGACCGCCGGCCCGCCGCCCGTGCCCCAACCGTGCGTGTCGCGCGCCTGACCGACCACATCCCCGTTCCGGTAGAACCCGAACTCGCGCCCGCCCTCGTCCCAGCCGCTGGCGCAGTAGACGGTCCCGTCGGGCGCGACGTACATGCCCTCGATGAAGTTCTGGACCCATTTGGGCCCGCCGCCGAAGCTGTTTCCGATCCAGGTGGTCGTGTACGACAGGGCGGGCGGCGCGTCCTGTCCGCCTCCCGGCGCGGCGAGCGACCCGGCGGCGGCAAACACAGAAACGAGGAGGGGGAAAACGGGGCGCTTCAACGGCGACTCCTTGCTGATGGTTCTCGTGCCATGATGGGTTCTTCACGCGTGACCGGGCTGGTTCCTTCACGCCTGAGGAAAGCCCCGGCGTTGGGCGGCCCCGGCGGGGCTTTCCTCAGGCGACGCCCGAAATTCCGTAGCAACCCGTTGACGAACGGGCGAGGGCTATGGTACTATAACGGGACAACCGATCTGTGTGCTGTGCGTTGACGAGGCCAGTAGGCGCGTGCGCGTGTCTTCAGAGACCTGCCGGGTGGTGCGAGGCAGGGGCGCGGCGTGCTGAAACTCCCCTCTGAGCAGAGGTTCTGAACCGATCCGGCGGACGACGCCGGACCAGTAGGCCCTCCGGGTGCGCCCGATACCGCGCGTCGAGTGGTCGTCCTTTCACCCCCTTAACGGGTGGCGGCGGGGCGTCAATTCGGGTGGTACCGCGGGGGTGTCTTTGCGACCTCTCGTCCCGATGCATGCGCGTGCGGCATCGTAGGGACGGGGGGTTTTGTGTTTTTACGGCCCCCACCGGCAGCGAGGATAGTAAGGAAAAGAACGATGGCGAAGATTCAATCGACGGGCGCGCGAGCGCTTCTGGAGTGCCTGCGGCGCGAAGGGGTGGACACCATCTTCGGCTACCCGGGCGGCGCGGTCATCCCGATCTACGACGAGCTGTATCGCACCGACTTCATCCGGCACATCCTCGTGCGCCACGAGCAGGGCGCCGGGCACATGGCCGAAGGCTACGCCCACGCGACCGGCAAGGTCGGCGTCTGTTTGGCGACGTCCGGGCCGGGCGCGACCAACCTGGTGACCGCGATCACCGACGCCATGATGGACTCGATCCCCATCGTCGCCATCACCGGGCAGGTGCGCACCACGGTCATCGGCAAGGACGCGTTCCAGGAAGCCGACATCACCGGCATCACGATGCCGATCACCAAGCACAACTGGCTGATCAAGGACGCCCGCGACCTGCCGCGCATCGTGCACGAGGCGTTCCACATCGCCCGCTCGGGGCGGCCCGGCCCCGTCCTCGTCGACGTCCCGCGCGACGTGGCCGAGCAGGCGTTCGAGTACGATCCGGACGAGGCGCAGAACGTCACGATCCGCTCGTTCAAGTCGTCGTTCAAGGGGCACCCGGTCCAGATCAAGCGCGCGGCCGAGCTGATCGCCGAGGCCAAAAAGCCCGTGCTCTACGTCGGCGGCGGCGCCAAAGCCGCGCGCGCCAGCGACGAGCTGATGGAGCTGGCGACACGGACCGGCATCCCCGTAACGACCACGCTGCACGGCCTGGGCACGTTCCCCGAGCACCACGACCTGAGCCTGGGCATGCTGGGCATGCACGGGACGGCCTACGCCAACTACGCCGTGCACCACTGCGACCTGCTGATCGCCGTGGGCGCCCGCTTCGACGACCGCGTGACCGGCAAGGTGTCCGCCTTCGCGCCGGACGCCAAGGTCATCCACATCGACGTCGACCCGTCCGAGATGAACAAGGTCCGCCGCGTCGAGGTGCCCATCGTCGGCGACTGCAAGGCGGTCCTGGCCGAGCTGCTGAGCCACGTCGCCGCGCGCGGCGACCTCGCGCCCTGGCACGCCGAAGTGGGCAAGTGGAAGCAGGAGCACCCTCTCGAAGTGCCCGACGACGGCCAGCTGCACTCCGAGTTCGTGATCCGCGAGATCGCGCGCCTGACCGAGCGCGACGTCGTCATGACCACCGACGTCGGCCAGCACCAGATGTGGGCCGCGCAGCACTTCGGCACGCGCTCGCCCCGCCAGTTCATCACGAGCGGCGGCCTGGGCACGATGGGCTTCGGCCTGCCCGCGGCCATCGGCGCGCAGTTCGCCCTGGGCAACGACAAACAGGTCTGGTGCATCTCGGGCGACGGCTCGATCCAGATGTGCATCGAGGAGCTGATGGTCGGCCGGGTGTACGGCCTGCCGATCAAGCTGGCGATCCTGAACAACCAGTTCCTGGGCATGGTGCGCCAGTGGCAGGAGATGTTCCATGAGAACCGCTACTCGCACGTGGACCTGGAGGCCGCGCCCGACTTTGTGAAGCTGGCCGACGCCTACGGCTGCGTGGGCCTGCGCTGCGAGCGCCCCGAGGACGTCGAGGCGACGATCCGGCAGGCGATGGCGATCAACGACCGCCCCGTAGTGATGGACTTCCGGGTCGCCAAGGAGACCAACGTCTACCCGATGATCCCGTCGGGCCAGACGATTCACGAC
>CADCTO010000676.1 GCA_902805585.1 uncultured Armatimonadota bacterium
TTCTACTCCCTTCTCTCTTCTCTGTGCCCCCTCTGTGTCTCTGTGCCTCTGTGGTTAGCTCTTCCCCTCCCCGCGCGTCAGGTACAATGGGAGCATGGCAGCAACGGCTCCCGTCGCCCCCGGCAGAATGGCGTCCCCGGCGGCACGACGACCCTTTCTGGTGCGCGGCGCGCGCAAGTGGTGGCGCATTTTCTCCGTCTTCGCCCAGGACGCCCTCGCCTACCGCGCCGTCGCCGTCATCTGGATCCTGACCGACGCCATCCCGGCCCTCGTCATGCCCCTGATCTGGCTGGCCGCTTTCAACGGACGCGCCGAAATCGCCGGGTTCGCCCCGTCACAGATCACGGCCTACTACCTCGTGCTGCTGTTCATCACGAATCTGGTGCAGTGCCACCAGATGTGGGAGATGGCGCAGGACATCAAGGAAGGCCGCTTCTCGTCCTACCTGATCCGCCCGTTCTCCTACGGCACGATGAACTACCTGAGCTTCCTGGCCTGGCGCATCATGCGGACGGCGCTCTTCCTGCCCATCTTCGCCGTCGCCGTCTACCTGTTCCGTGGCAACCTGCAGTGGCAGGACTACTACCTGGGCTGGCCGTTTTTCGCGTCGGTCGCGCTGGGCCACCTCGTCTCGTTCTTCATCTCCTACGCCATGGGCCTGCTCGCCCTGCACTTCGTCGAGACGCGCTCGCTGTTCAACTTCTGGTACATGCCGCTGCTCGTGTTCTCCGGTCAGGTCGCCCCGCTCGCCATGTTCCCGCCCACCGTCCAGCGCATCGCCGAAGTCCTGCCGTTCCGCTACACGGTCGCCCTGCCCACGGAGATCTTCCTGGGCCGCCTGTCGCCGTCCCAGATGCAGCAGGGACTGTTGTGGCAGCTCGCCTGGATCGGCATCGCCTACGTCATCGGCTGGCTCCTGTGGCGCACCGGCGTCAAGCGCTTCACGGGGGTCGGACTGTGACCGCAGCGCTGCGCCGCTACGGGCGGCTGTACCGGGTGTTCGCACGCAACAATGTGGTGCGGGAGTTAGAGTTCCGGGCGAACTTCTGGGCCAAAGTCTTCACAAACCTGAGCTGGCTCCTGCTGAACGTGCTGTTCCTGGAGGTGCTGTTCGCCAACACGCGCTCTATCGCCGGGTGGCGCGAAGGCGAGGTGTACGTGCTGCTCGGGACCTACATGATCACGCGCGCCCTGATGGACATACTGTTCACGCCCAACCTGGGCCAGATCCCGACGATGATCCGCATGGGCACGATGGACTTCGTGCTGACCAAGCCCGTGCCGTCGCAGTTCTTCGTCTCCGCGCGCTACCTGTCCCTGGACGAAATCGGCAGCCTGGTGTCGGCCATCGCCGTTCTCGCCTATGGCGTGGTGAAGGCGGGGCTGACGCCGTCCTTGGGCCAGTTCCTCGCCTGGGGATTCCTGACGCTGTGCGGGCTGGCCCTGTTCTACGCCATCCAGTTCCTGCTGATGACGCTGTCGTTCTGGCTGATCCGGCTCGACAACCTGACCCACCTGGCCGACATCGTGGTCTGGAACGCCCGGTACCCGATCGACGTCTTCGGCCGCCGGCTCGGCCTGTTCTTCACCTACGTCCTGCCGCTGGCGTTCCTGGCGACCGTCCCCACGCTCGCCCTGAAGGAAGGCGTCAAACTCTGGTGGCTCGTCGCCGGGACGCTGCTCACCCTGCTCTTCCTCCAGCTCGCCGCCCGCTTCTGGCGCTACGCCACCCGCGTCTACACGTCCGCCAGTTCCTGACTTTGGCGCTCACAGGCCTATCCGCGGCCGGTCATGGTGACTCTTCTTCGTGGGAGTGACGAAGTTGGGGATGCCACCATCGGGTTGCCTTGGGAACATCAGCGACGAGGAGATGGTCGTGCGCGCCCTTCTCGGAGACATGGGCGCGTTCGACGAGTTGGTCCGGCGTTTCCGGGACGCCGTTCTCCTGATCGCCCGGCACGAGCTAGGCGGGGGCGCCGCGGCGGCGGCGGAGGACGTCGCACAGGACGTCTTCCTGTTGGCGTTCAAGGCGCTGCCGCAACTGAAAGAGCCGTCCCGTTTCGGCGGGTGGCTCTGCGCCATCACGCGCAACCGCGCCCGGCGCCTCGGCGCCCGGGAGGGACGGTGCCAGGCGACGGAGCGTGGAGACCTGGACCGGCTGATCCTGGCCGCCAGCCGCGAACTGGCGCCGCACCCGCTGGACATCGCCCTGCGGGAATTCGAGCGGCGACAGCTCCTCGCCGCCCTCGCGCAGCTCCCCGACGACCACCGGGTCGTGCTGCACCTGCGTTACTTCGACGAGTGGCCGGTCGCGCGCATCGCCGGCTTCCTCTCGCTCCCGGTCACCACGGTCAAATGGCGGCTGCACCAGGGCCGCGCGCTCCTGCGCCGCCGACTGACGACAACAGCATTGGAGGGTACCGAAGATGGGACAGAACGACGAAAACGCGGTTGAGGTCCGGCGCCTCCGCCGCCTGCTTAAAGAGATCGGGGACCTGGCACAAAGCGCCAGCCTCACGGGGAGCCTGTCGAAGGGCGCGCCGGCCGCGGTCCGACGTTATAACCAGGTCGTCACGCGGCTGGAAGCGCTCGGGGTCGCGAGCGGCGGGCTTTTCCAGCCTCTGGGCGAGGAGTCAACTTTCGACGAGTTGGGGGTCGAGAGCACGCTGCTCGCCAGCTACCTGGAGGAGGAAGCGCCGGCGGGGCCATTCGCGGGGCATCAGACCGTGAATGGCCCCTTGTTCGACTCGCTCCATGTGGGCAACCTGGGCAGTCTGGAAGGGCTTAAGGACATCGGCAGAATCATCCGCGAGCAGATGGAGATGAATCAGGCGCTGCGGCAGCGGGAATCCGCGGCGGGCGAGGCCGCCGCGGGCGGCCCGCCGCCCAGCCCTCCCGAGCCGCATCATGCAGGAGCAGAGCCGGGCGCCCCGGAAGCGGTGCCTGAGCCGATGCCGGACCTGCGGCCGGTGTAGCCGGTTCGCTCACAGAGCGCCCGCCCTGAAGACGGGCGGCCCGGCTGGGGCCGCCCGTCTTCAGGGCAGCAGGAACACCCGCTCCAGCAGGCGCACGGGCTGCCCGCCCTGGCCGGTGTCCGTCGGCGTCTCCAGGTAGTTCTGCATCATCTCCTGCCAGCGGGTGTGCACTTCCGACCCGGCCAGATACTCGCAGGCGGCCTCCCAGTCGTCGCACTCCAGGTAGCCGAACTCGGTGCCGTCGGGGTGCAGCCACAGGCTGTAGTTGCGGATTCCCGCCGCGGCCAGTTCCGCGGCCAGTTCCGGCCAGATCGGGTCGTGCAGCCGCTTGTACTCTTCCAGCCGCTCGGGCCGGACTTTCAGCAGGAGCCCCACACGTTGCATAGCGCCTCCAGACGAGTTTGCTGGCAAGTTCGGCGGGGCATGGCCTGGTTCCTCTGACGGTTTCGCCCGGGAAGCCGGTCGCGCTTGGCCCCGCCGGCTTGACACGGTGCGGATAATCGGCGATAGTGGTGCAGCCCGGGGAGCGGCGACGGCCCGATTCCGGGCCCGGCACTTCGCCGCGCCCGATTTCGTAATCGAAGGCGGACATGATCATCGCGAAGCGTCAAGGAAGCCCGGAGGCGACGCCCCCGGCCCGCCCTTCGGGCAGGCCGGAAAACCGGGGCCGAGGGGACCGCCGTTTCTTCTACTCCGGCCTCGGCGCGCTCACGCTGCTTCTTGCGTCGGTCCCCTACCTCTGGGGCTGGCTCATCACCCCGCCCGGGCAGGTGTACACCGGCTTCTCCTTCAACGTGGACGACACCGCCGTCTACTTCTCGTGGATGCGGCAGATCGAGGACGGCCGCTTCTTCCTGCGCAACCAGTTCACTACCGAGCCCCAGCGCGGCGTCCTGTTCAACCTCTTCTTCTGGCTGCTGGGCAGCGTCGTCCGCGTCACGCACCTGCCGATGATCGCGGTGTACCAGGGGGCCCGCGTGCTTTTCGGAGCCGGCCTCCTGTGGGCCGTGGCCGTGCTGCTGCGCGAGGCGCTGCGCGACGAGCGGGCGCGCCGGGCCGCGTTCGCGCTGGTGTGCCTGAGCGCGGGTTTCGGGTGGGTCTGGCTCGTCCGCTTCCCGCCGACCGGGAATCTGACCCAGCCCATCGACCTGTGGCAGCCCGAAGCGTTCACTTTCCTGTCGCTCTATTTTTCGCCGCTGTTTACGGCGGCCCTCGCGCTCATGGCCGTCTTCATGGCGTCCGTGCTGCGCGTCGAGCGTTCGGGCCGGCTCCGCGACGCCGCGCCCGCCGCCCTCGCCGGCGCGCTGCTGGGTAATTTCCATTCCTACGACGTGATCCACCTGTTCGCGGTCTGGATCGTGTTCCGCGTCGTCGAGACCGTCCGCACGCGCCGCCTGGACCGCGGCGCCTGGGCGGCGCTGATCCTGGTGGGCCTGGCGACGCTGCCGACCGTCGCTTACCAGTACTGGGCGCTCCGCGTCGAAGCCGTCTTTTACGCCCGCGCGTTCGCCACCCACACCTACAGCCCTCCGCTCCGGTGGCTGCTGCTGGGTTACGGTCTGGTGATCGCGTTCGCGGCGATGAGCGCCGTGATCCTGCTGCTGCGGACGCGGGGCGCGGAGGACTTGAAAGCCGCCTTCCGGGACGGCGCCGCGATACGCCTCCTGATCGTCTGGTCCGTGGTCGGCATCGCCGTCTCGCACGTCGGCGTCTCGTTCGAGCGGAAACTGCTGATGGGGGTCCACTTCCCGCTGTGCGCACTGGCGGGGGCACTCCTGGCGCGTCTGACGGCCCGGCTGCCGGGGAGCCTCCCGGGCATCCTCGTTGCGGGGGGCGTCCTGCTGACCGTGCCGACAAATATCGCCTTCCTCGCGCGTGACATGGGCCGGCTCACCGAGAACGTCGGGTCATCGTCGCACCGGCCGCGCCTGACCCGGCAGGAGTGGGACGCGCTGCGGTGGCTGCGCGCGAACGCGCGGCCGGAGGAGGCCGTGCTCGTCGGGCCGGACCCGACGTCCCACGCGCGCTTCCCTTACTTCGCGCTCCAGCCGCATCTGTCGGTCTACGTGCCGGCGCTGGCAGGGAACGTGGTCTACAACGGGCACTGGAGCGAGACGGCCCAGTACGGGCGCAAGCTCGCCGAGATGACGCGCTTCTTCCGCCGAGACACCCCCGATACATTTCGCCAGGGCTTGCTCCGCGACAACGGCATCCGCTACGTGCTGTACGTCAACGCGCTCGGCACCGCGGATCTGCGGGACGCCTCAGGTGGCGTCGCCTATCCCGCCGTGCCCTGGCCCCAATCCCCGCCGCACTACCTGCGCCCCGTCTACGCCAACCCCGAGATCACCATCTACGCGGTCGCCGAAGCGCCCTGACCGGTCCGCCCCCGAAGAACCGGCCGAGTTACCGTCTCCACGCCGATGCCCGGCGGCCCGACCTGTAAGACAGAGCCCGATCCCCTGTCCCGCCCTCCGGACCATCCGGGACGGACCCCGCCCTGTGGGCACATTCACTTCCTTGACACTGGTCATTCACGCGGTATAATCAGGCAAACAGGCGCGGACGGCGCGGGGAGTTACGCAAGATGCCGATGTGGGGACGGATGCTGGGCCTGGGGCGCAGCGAACACTACGACCGGGGGATCCGCCTTTTCGACCAGGGGCTCCACGAACAGGCGATCGACTCCTTCCGCCGCGCACTCAAGGAGCGCGGGGACGCCCTTTCGCAGCGCCTCGCCCGCTTCTACCTCGGCGAATCGCACACCGCCCTCGCCCTTTCCTCGCTCCAGCGCGGCGCCTACGATCGGGCCGAGACCGAGCTGCAGGAAGCCATCGCCATCAACCCCAACTACGCCGACCTGCACTTCCAGCTCGGCGTCGCGCGGCTGGCCAAGGGAGACCCGGACGGCTCCATAGTCGCCCTGCGCCGCGCCCTGGAGATCAACCCGCGCTACGCCAAAGCGCTCCTCCAGATGGGCATCGCGCTGTACAGCCGCGGCGACCACGAGGACGGGCTGGAGCGCACCGTCCAGGCCCTCGCGCTCGACGCCGCGTTCGACAGGTCCCTGCTCGAACAGGCCGAGACGTCCGACGCGCGCGGCGACCACGATCTTGCTTTGCGCTGCCTCAAACGCATCGCGGACGCCGACGTGGACGATATCGCTTTCCACGCCAAACTGGCGGTCGATCTGTTCCGGCGCGGGATGCTGGCCGAGGCGGTCGACGAGTTCCGCCAGGCCCTCCAGATCAACCCGAACTACGCGGACCTGCGCAACCAGCTCGGCGTGACGCTGTTCGCGATGGGCAGGGACGCCGAGGCCCAGGAAGAGTTCGCCCGTGCCCTGGCGATCAACCCGCGTTACGTCGAGGCGTACGTCAACCGGGGCCTCGCCCTTCGCCGCCTGGGCCGCGAGGACGAGGCGCGTTCCCTGTTCAATTCGGCCCTCGCCATCGACCCGGACAACGAAGCGGCGCGCGCGCAAATGGAGCCGGCCTGACCCACTTCACCCTTCACAAGACCGCGGCGGACTGTGCCGCGCGGCGCGGGACGCTGCGGCTGGCGCACGCGAGCGTGGAGACGCCCGTCTTCATGCCGGTCGGCACGCGCGGCACCGTCAAGGCGATGACCTGGGAAGAGGTCACGGAGCTGGGCTTCCGCATCGTCCTGGGCAACACGTTCCACCTGTACCTGCGCCCGGGTTCCGGGCGCGTCGCGCGGGCGGGCGGGCTGCACCGGTTCACGGGCTGGGACGGGGCGATGCTCACCGATTCGGGCGGCTACCAGGTGTTCTCGCTCAAGGACCTGCGCCGGATCACCGAAAACGGCGTGACGTTCCGCTCCCCGGTCGACGGGTCGTACCACGACTTCACGCCCGAGTCCGTCATGCGGGTCCAGCACGAACTGGGCGCCGACATCATCATGGCCTTCGACGAGTGCCCCCCCTACCCCAGCACTCACGAGTATGCCCGCGACTCGATGGAGCGCACGCACCGCTGGGCGGAGCGCTGTCTGGAGGCGCACGAAGCGGCGCGAACGGGCCAGCTCCTGTTCGGCATCGTCCAGGGCAGCACGTACGAAGACCTCCGCGCCGCGTCGGCCCGCGCCGTCTCGGCGCTGCCCTTCCCGGGCATCGCCGTCGGCGGCGTCTCCGTGGGCGAGCCGCCGCCGGAGATGCGGCGCGTTGTGGACATCACGCTCCCCCTCCTGCCGATCGACCGCCCGCGCTACCTGATGGGCGTCGGCACCCCGGCGGACATCCTGGACGCCGTCGCGGCGGGCGTGGACATGTTCGACTGCGTGCTCCCCACGCGGCTGGGGCGCAACGGCACGCTCTACACGTCGCGGGGGCGCGTCAACATCCAGAACGCCCGCTGGGCCGAGGACTGGGGGCCCGTGGACCCGGACTGCCCTTGCGGCGTCTGTCGCAGGCACAGCGCCGCCTACCTGCGCCACCTGCACCAGACCGACGAAATCCTGGGCAGCCGCCTCGCCACTTATCACAACCTGGCCTTCTACGCCCGCCTGATGGAACGCGTGCGCCAGGCCATAGACGCCGGCACGTTCCTGGCGTTCCGCGAGGCCAGCCTGGCGTCCTGGGGACGGGCGGCATCGGAAGAGGGACCCGCCGGTGAGAGCCATGCGTGAGATCGCCCCGGCGCGGCCGATCCTGATGTCCGTCGTCCAGTACCACGACCGATTGGAAAGCGGCTCGATGCGGATGGTCGAGGTCGTCGAAAAGGCCCACACACTGGGGCTGGACGGCATCGAGCTGCGGCCCGACCGCTGGCCGGGCTACCGGGAGGAAGCGGTGCAGGCACGGGAGCGTGCCCGAGCGCTGGGCCTCCTGGTCACCTACGCGACTTTCAGCACCCTGTTCCACGATTCGGAAGACGGCGCGCGGCGGCTGCGCCACGACATCGACATCGCCGGCGCCCTCGGCGCCTGTCAGCTCCGCGTGTTCCAGGGCCCCGCCCCGGAGGGGGAGTCGGGTCCGGGCTGGGACGCCGCACGAAAGGCCGTCGAGTACGCGCGGGCGCGTGGCGTCGTGATCGCACTCGAAAACCTCGGAAAACCGCCGGGCGCCACGTCGGCCGAGATCCGGCGCGTCCTCGACCGCATCCCGTCGCCCGCCCTGATGACCAACATCGACATCGGCAACTACGCCGCCGTGCAGGGCCAGGACGTGGCGGAAGCGGTCCGCGCCCTCGGGGACCGGGCGGCCTCGTCGCACCTCAAAGACACGCCGGAGCCGCCGGACGAGGGGCCGGTCTTCCTGGGCGCGGGCGGCTTGCCGATGTCCCGCATATTAGACGCGTTCGCCCGCCTTCCGCAGCGCATCCTCCACTGTTTCGAGTTCGGCGGGGGCACAGACCCCGACGGCCGGATCACGAAAAGCCTGGCGTACCTGCGGGCGCGCGAAGGGAAGATCTGATCGACGCGGCGCCGCCCCGGCGCCCGGACGCATCGCGGAAGGAGACGTCGTCCATGCCGTTGGACATCATACTGATCGGACCGATGGGTGCGGGAAAGAGCACCCAGGGTGAGCTTCTCTCGCGGAAGCTCGGCCTGCCCCAGTGCTCCATGGACCGCCTGCGGTGGGACTACTACAAGGAGATCGGCTTTGACGAAGACGTGCAGAAGCGGATCGGCGAAGCGGAAGGCTTTGCCGGCGTCTACCGCTACTGGAAGCCCTTCGAGGCGCACGCTGTGGAGCGGCTGCTTTCCGAGCACACGGACTGCGTGATCGACTTCGGCGCCGGCCACTCCGTTTATGAGGACGACGCCCTGTTCGAGCGTGTCCGGCGGGTGCTCGCTCCGTACGATAACGTCGTGCTGCTCCTGCCGTCGCCGGATCCGGACGAATCCGTCCGCCTCTTGAAAGCGCGCTCCGGTGAAGACAAGGCGGACGGCGGCGGCGCGGCGACCGGGGAGAACCAGTTCGACTTTACGGCGCACTTCGTCAAGCACCCGTCCAACCACAAACTCGCGAAGATGGTGGTCTACACCCGGGGCAAGTCACCCGAGGAGACGCGCGACGAGATATTGAGCCGCGTCAAGCGCGAGCCGGGCCGAGAAACGTAGACCGCAAAGGGAGCTGCATCGCGGAGACCCGTCGGCTGTGCCAGCCGACGGGCTTTCTGTTTTTGCGCACCTCGGACAATCTATGTGTTTGGTTTAAAACGGTAGGCGCATAGGTACATATAAGACGTAACTAACGAACGGGCGGAGCGGACCTGAGGCTCCACCCCTGAACCAATTCGGAGGGCAAACAAATGGGATTTTTAGCTTGGTTGATCGTCGGCTTGGTGGCTGGTGTTCTGGCGAAGGCTATCATGCCGGGTTCCTCGAAGGAGCCGTCGGGCTGGATCATGACGATCATTCTGGGCATCGTCGGCGCGTTCGTCGGCGGGTGGCTGGGTTCTGCGATCTTCAATGTTGCTCCGAGCAATCTGATCATGCAGATCGTGTTCGCGACTGTCGGTGCACTCGTGATCATCGGCGTGCTGCGGATGCTTACGGGCCGCCGCCGCGCCGTCTAAGCAGGTAGAGTAAGATGATGACGGGTGACCGCGTTGCGGTCACCCGTCTGTCTTTACGTGTGAGGGAGACTGTGTCATGAAAACGAAGACATTGGTATTAGCCGCCGGATTCTTGGCGGCCTTCTCCGTCGCGGGATGCCAGAGGACGGCGGAAGGCGTGTCCGAGGATGCGCAACGGAACACGGAAAAAGTCGCCGAGGAGACGCGCGAGGCGGGCAAAGAAGTCGGCGATGCGACTCGCGATGCGGGTCGGGAAGTGAAGGAAGAGACCAGGGAAGCCGGGCGTGCCGTGGGCCAGGCGACCGAGGGCGCGGCGGAGGCGACACAGGACGCGGCGCAAGTGGCCATCCTGACCCCGAAGGTCAAGAACGCGCTCTACGCCGACCAGAAAATCTCCGGGTACAAGCTGAACGTCGATACGCTCGCCGACCAGAAGGTGGTGCGTATCACCGGGACGGCGCCCACGGCGGCTGAAAAGAACCGCATCACGCAGGTCGCACAAAAGGCCCTGGAGGGTTCTTCCTTCAAGGTCCAGAACAACGTGACCGTCGGGTCCTGACAATCGCGGCGCCGGCGGCTCCTCCGCCGGAGGGCAGCAACCGGGGTGGGCGGATTCGCCCACCCCGTATCATTTCCGTCTCCGGGTCGCCGCAGTAGAAAGAGACGAACCCCGATGAAGCGACACACGATGCTCCTGTGTGCCGGGTGGTTGCTGCTGGCCGGTGGTGCCGCCGGCTGCACCGACCGCTCTGCCGACAGGACGCAGGAACAACCGCCCCCCGTACAGAACACGCCCAGCGGCACGTCGCCAGCGAACACGCCCGGCGGAACCGGGACGCAAGGAGGTGGCGCGGCGCCCACGCAGCCGCCCGGTCCCGAAGGCGCGCAGCAGCAGCAGCCAACCGGCACGAAGAAGTAGGGCCGGGCGCCCGTTGTTGAAACCGCCGGGGCTCATTTTCCGTATTTATAGATGGCGCACCTCCCCGGAGCTGCGCCATCGATCTGTCAGAAAACCACCGCGGAATACGGAAAATGAACACGCTGAAAACCTTCGTTTTGATGGCCGCGCTCACCGCCCTCGCGCTGGGCGTCGGCTTCGCGCTGGGCGGGCGCGGCGGCATGGCGATCGCGCTGGTCTTCGCGCTCGTGATGAACTTCGGGTCCTACTGGTTCTCGGACCGGATCGTGCTCGGCATGTACGGCGCCCGGCCGGTCGGCCCGAACGAGGCCCCGGAACTGTACGCGATGCTGGAGCGGCTGTCCCGGAACGCCGACCTGCCCACACCCCGGCTGTACCTGATGGACACGCCCACGCCCAACGCCTTCGCCACGGGCCGCGACCCGCAGCACGGCGTCGTCGCCGTCACCACCGGCATCCTGCAGATCCTGTCGCGCGACGAACTCGAGGGCGTCATCGCGCACGAGCTGGCCCACATCAAGAACCGGGACATGTTGACCTCCACGATCGCGGCGACGATGGCCGGCGCGATCACTTCCATCGCGCAGATGGCGATGTTCGCCGGGATGTTCGGCGGCGGCCGCGGCGACGACGAGGAGGGCGGGGTCAATCCGCTCGCGGCGCTGCTGATGATGATCCTGGGGCCCATCGCAGCGGCGCTGATCCAGATGGCCGTGTCGCGCTCCCGGGAGTACGCCGCGGACGCCGACGGGGCGCGCATCTCGGGCAAGCCGCTCGCTCTCGCCTCGGCGCTGATGCGCCTGGAGCAGGGCGCGCAGGCCGTCCCCATGAACGCCAACCCGGCGACCGCGCACATGTTCATCGTCTCGCCGCTCCACGGCGGCGGGCTCGCGGGCCTGTTCTCGACGCACCCCGCGACGGCGGAGCGGGTGCAGCGGCTGCGGGCGCTGAACGAAGAGACCGCGGGCGCGGGCCGGCCCCGTCTCGCGCGCTAGGAATCCGGACGGCTCTCCCCGGAACAGGGCCGGCGCCGCGATAACGCGGCGCCGGCCCTTTTGCGTCGGCACCCCGGTGTATCGCCCCGGCAAATAACGGGCGCGGGCCTTGACGCGCCCGGGGCGTTCTGGTAAAATACTTCCGTTCGCAGGCAGGAATGTGCGTCGCGCCCGGCGTATCTCCTTACTGCCCAAATTTTTGAGGTTTTATCGTGCCGGAACTGCCGGAGGTGGAGACGCTGCGCCGGGGGCTGGAGCAAAGCATCCCCGGGCGGCACATCACCGACGTCCTGATCGCGAACGCGAAATCGCTCAAAGGCCAGAGCGGAAGCGTGTTTCGTGACCGTACGGTGGGCAGCCGGGTGGTCCGCGTAGACCGGCGCGGCAAATATCTTCTGATACCGCTGGCTTCGCCCGCGACACCGGACACCCCCTCCGCCTTCCTGTGCGTCCATCTCAAGATGCGTGGACAGTTGCTGTTGAAGGATGGACCGGCGCCCGTGGACAGATACCACTGTGTGACGCTGGTGCTGGACGACGGCCGAGAGCTGCGCTTCCACGACATGTGGACCTGGGGCGAGATGCGGGCGCTGACGGAGCCGGAGATGGCGGGGGTCGGCGGGCTGGCGCGCATGGGCGCCGAGCCGCTGGACCCGTCGTGGGGCGGTCGGGAGCTCGCGACTTCCCTCGCCGGCCGGAAGGGGCCGATCAAACCCCTGCTGCTGGACCAGAGCGTGGTTGCCGGTGTCGGCAACATCTATGCGGACGAATCGCTGTTCCGCGCCGGCATCCATCCGCGGCGTGCCGCGCCGACGCTGAGCGCCGCCGAGGTGGAGCGCCTGGCCGAAAGCATCCGGGCCGTTCTCGGCGAGGCGGTCGGGGGCGGCGGAACGACCTCGGAGGAGTACGTCGATCTGCACGGGGCGGCGGGGCGTTATACCCCGCGCGTCTACGATCGGGGGGGTGCGCCCTGCCACGCGTGCGGGGCCGCGCTCGAACGGATCCGTCTCGGCGGCAGGGGGACCGTGTTCTGCCCCGTCTGCCAGCTTGCCTCAGCGTTGTAGAGGTTTGCACCGTTGCCGAAGGGGCGGTGCGGGTTGAAACCACAAGGAGCATTCGTAGTTTATGTCCGACGAAACGACCGGCGCGACCACCACCGTGGAGGAGGCCTCCCAGCCTCCCGCCGCGCCCGACCCTCCAGACGCCGCGAACAGCCTTTCCGCACCCACGACGAACGGTGCGGCGGAGCAGGCACCGGTTGTGACCATGGGGGAGACACCCGAGGCGGAGGGCGCCGGTGAGCCGGAACTGGAGCAGATGCCGCCGCTCGACGAGATCGAGGTCCCGGGCGGGCGCGACCGGGGCGGGCGCGAAAGCGGCGGGCGCGGGCGGCGCGGCGGCGGCGACCGCCCCGACGGCTCGGCGCGCGAGCTGTCGGCGGGCGACGTCGTCACGGGCACGGTCGTCCACATCGACAACGAGGGCGTCCTCGTGGACGTGGGGACCAAGAGCGAAGGCCTGGTCCGCCCCAACGAGCTGAGCCGCGAGCCGGTCGCCAACATGGAGGACGTCGTCAAGGTCGGCGACAAGATCGAGGTCCTGGTCATCGACCCGATGGGCCGGGACGGAAACATCCTGCTCTCCAAGAAGCGCGCCGACTTCGAGAAGGCGTGGGACCGGGTGCAGGAGGCGCTCCAGGACGGCCGCACGATCCAGGCGATGGTCTCCGACCGCGTCAAGGGCGGCCTGGTCGTGGACCTGGGCATCCGCGGCTTCGTTCCCGCCTCGCACGTCGGCAACGGCAAGCTCAAGAACCTGGAGAAGTTCGTCGGACAGAGCGTCCCGCTCAAGGTGCTGGAGGTGGACCGCGAGCACCGCAAGGTGGTCCTGTCGCACCGGCTCGCCACGGAAGAGGAGCGGGCCAAGCAGAAGGACGAGACGATCAACTCGCTGGCCGAGGGCCAGACCCGCGACGGCGTGGTGCGGCGCGTGACCGACTACGGCGCCTTCGTGGACCTGGGCGGGATCGACGGCCTGCTGCACGTGTCCGAGATGAGCTGGACCCGCGTCAAGCACCCGTCGGACGTGGTCAAGGTCGGCGACCACCTCCAGGTGATGATCCTGAAGCTGAACCTGGACCAGGGCCGCGTTTCGCTGGGCCTGCGCCAGATCCTGCCGGACCCGTGGAGCCTGGTGGCCGACAAGTACCACGTCGGCGAGACGGTCGAGGGCGAGGTCACCCGGCTGGTGCCGTTCGGCGCGTTCGTGCTGCTGGAAGGCGACATCGAGGGCATCATCCCCAACAGCGAGTTGGCGCACCGGCGCATCAACAAGCCGTCGGACGTCGTCGAGCAGGGCCAGATGGTGCA
>CADCTO010000677.1 GCA_902805585.1 uncultured Armatimonadota bacterium
AGGGGACCTTCCGCACGGGCCCCGGTCCCAACGACGTGGGCTCGTCGCGCTTCCACCTGATCCGGGCGGTCGAGGCGAGCCTGAGACGCCTGGACACCGATTATATCGACCTGTACCAGCTCCACGGGTTCGACGCCCTGACGCCGGTGGAAGAGGTGCTGGGCACGCTGGACGAGATGGTGCGCGCCGGGAAGATCCGCTACATCGGCTGCTCGAACTTTTCCGGCTGGCACCTGATGAAGTCTCTGGCCGTCTCGGAGCGGTACGGCTGGGCGCGGTACGTGGCGCACCAGGCCTACTACTCGCTGGTCGGGCGCGACTACGAGTGGGAGCTGATGCCGCTGGGCGCCGACCAGGGCGTGGCCGCGGCCGTGTGGAGTCCCCTCGGATGGGGCCGGCTCACCGGCAAGCTCCGCCGAGGCGCGCCGCTCCCCGAAACCAGCCGGTTGCGCTCCAAGACCGCCGCCGACGCCGGCCCGCAGGTCCCCGAGGAGTACCTGTACCGGGTCGTGGACGCCCTCGACGAGGTCGCCGCCGAAACCGGCAAGACCGTTCCGCAGATCGCGCTCAACTGGCTGCTGCGCCGCCCGACGGTCGCGACCGTCATCATCGGAGCCCGCGACGAGGACCAACTCCGCCAGAACCTGGGCGCGGTCGGGTGGGAACTGACGGCGGACCAGGTCGCCCGCCTGGACGCCGCCAGCGCCGTCACGCCCGCGTACCCGTACTGGCACCAGGCCGGGTTCGCCGACCGCAACCCCCACCCGACCGTCGCTCGTCACGGCTGAACCACCCGGGACTTAGGCGCCGGACCACGCCGGCGGGGAGGGCCGGTCCGGCACCGACCTTTCCTTCCGGGAAGGCACGCGGCGGGCCCGCCGCGTGCCTTCCCTCACTGCCTGCCCGGATTCCGAGGGCCGCCGCGTGTAGAAATCTGTGCTGTCCTTGGCATTTCCGGCCGTTTCCTTTGATTTCAATCGTTGACCCGGCAAGATTGCATGCTTTCCCGGGCCGTTTCCGCGGTACACTATAGGTACGAAATCGGCCGACGGAGAATGGTCGGGAGGTACTCAGTCAGTGTTGACGATCCGCGGGAACAAGCACCCGTTCTGTGACGGCATCTCGCGCCGCGAGTTTTTGACCATCGGCGGGCTGGCGCTGGGCGGGCTTACGCTGCCACAGCTTTTGGCCGCCGAGGCGAAAGCGGGCGTCGGCCGCTCCCACAAAGCCGTCATCATGGTCTACCTCCCCGGTGGCCCCCCGCACCAGGACATGTTCGACCTCAAGATGGACGCGCCGGCCGAGATCCGCGGCGAGTTCAAGCCGATCAAGACGAAGGTCGCCGGCATCGAGATCTGCGAGCACATGCCCCGGATCGCGGCCATGATGGACAAGTTCACCATCATCCGCTCGATGGTGGGCACGCGCGACGAGCACGATTCGCACATCTGCATGAGCGGCTACTCGGTGGCGGAGACCAACCAGAACCACGCGCCTTGCATGGGTTCCGTCCTTTCGCGCCTGGAAGGTCCGGCCGACAAGACCGTGCCCGCCTTCATCGGGCTCCAGGGCAAGGCCGGGCACATGCCGTGGGCCGACCCCGGCGACACGGGGTTCCTCGGGCTCGCGCACGCCCCGCTCCGGCCCCAGGGCGAGATCATGAACGACATGACGCTCTCGGACATCAGCCTGGACCGCCTGAGCCACCGCCGCCAGCTCCTCGCCAGCCTCGACCGCTTCCGGCGCGGGGTCGACTCGCTCAAAAGCATGGACGCGCTGAACCAGCGGGCCTTCGACATCCTGACGTCGAGCAAGCTGGCCCAGGCGCTCGACGTGACCAAAGAGGACCCGAAGGTGCGCGAGCGCTATGGCAAGGGCCGGATGGAGCCCGTGGACGACGGCCTGCCGATGATCAACGACCAGTTCCTGGCCGCGCGCCGCCTGGTGGAAGCGGGCGCACGCTGCGTCACCATCGGCTACGGGCGCTGGGACTACCACGGCAACAACTTCGGCCAGCTCAAGTCGTACCTGCCGATGCTCGACGCCGCCGTCAGCTCGCTCGTCCAGGACATCCACGACCGGGGCATGGACAAGGACGTCTCCGTCGTCGTCTGGGGCGAGTTCGGCCGCACGCCGCGCATCAACAAGGACGCGGGCCGCGACCACTGGCCGCGCGCGTCCTTCGCGCTGCTCGCCGGCGGCGGGATGAAGACGGGCCAGGTGATCGGCTCGACGAACCGCTTCGGCGAGGAGCCGGACGAGCGCCCCGTCGATTACAAGGACGTCTTCGTGACCCTCTACCGGAACCTCGGCATCGACATCGTGAACACGCCCGTCCCCGACATCACGGGCCGGCCGCACTACCTCTACGCGGGGCACGAGCCGATCCGCGAGCTGGTATGATGCCGCCCGCGGCAGCGCCGCCGCCGCCATCGTACTCCCGCGACGTCGTCCCGATCGTCCGGTCCGCCTGCATCGGGTGCCACAGCGCGCAGGCGCCGGCCGGCGGCCTCGCGCTCGGCTCCCACGCCGAGCTGATGAAGGGCGGCAAGAACGGCGCCTCAGTCGTCCCCGGGAAGAGCGGGGCGAGCCGCCTCGTCCTGATGCTCACCGGCGCCGTAAAGCCGCAGATGCCGCCGGGCGGGGGCCTACGGACGAGCGACATCGACATCATCCGCCGCTGGGTCGACGCGGGGGCGAAGGTGGACGCCGCGCCGAAGGTCGCCCGTAGGGGCGTGCCTGCCCGGAAGGCTTCCCCGGCCGCCGTTGTCAAAGCGGCCCGGCGTGTGCCCCGCGCCCTGGGTGCGCTCCGCAGCAACGTCGCCGCTCCCGCCCACGCCCTCGCCTTCAGCCCCGACGGGAAGATCCTCGCGATCGGGACCTACCAGAGGGTGCTCCTCTGTGACCCGGCGACGCGCAAGGTGACGGCGGTCTGGGGCGGGCACGCCGACGCGGTACGTTCCGTGGCATTCTCTGCGGATGGCCGTTGGCTCGCGGCGGGTGGCGGGACGAGCGGCGCGCGGGGCGAGGTGCGCCTGTGGAACGTTGCGGAAGCCCGCGAGTCGCGCGCCTTCGGGAACCAGAGTGACGCGGTCAACGCGGTGGCGTTCAGCCCCGACGGGAAGCGATTGGCGACGGGCAGTGCGGACAAGACGATCCAGGTCTGGGAGACGGCGACCGGGAAGCCGCTGCGGTCGCTGCAGGACCACGCCGATGCGGTGCTGGGCGTGGCGTACCGCGCGGACGGGAAGTTCCTCGCCTCGTGCGGCGCCGACAAGAGCGTCAAGGTGTGGGACACGGCGACCTGGCGGCGCATCTACA
>CADCTO010000678.1 GCA_902805585.1 uncultured Armatimonadota bacterium
ACGACCGCCACCACGCCCAGCCCGTCGACGCGCACGCCGTCGAGAACGCCCGAGTCCACCTTCCAGGCCAGCACGGCCTCACGCCCCGAAGTCGTGACTTCCCCGTTGTAGTGGCAGGGGCCCGCCTGCACCGACAGCGACCGGGCTTCGACGTACTCGCCCACGACCTCGGCGCCCGCGGGGGCCGCCGCCGCCGCCACGCCCGCCAGCAAAAGCCCACTGAGCAGCAAAGACTTCATTCGCTTGGTTCTCCCGCCCGATGTTCTGGACCCATTATACCGTCAACCCGCCCGCACGGCTATGACGGAACCCGACTGGCGCAAGCGCCGCCCGGGAACCGTGCACGCGCCGCACGGCGTTTCCGCTAGGCGGGCGCATCGGGCAGCGAATCGACGATGATGTGGTCGTTGGTGTAGACGCAGATCTCGGCGGCGATGAGGAGCGCCTTCTGGACGATCTCGCGGGCGGTAAGGTCGGTGTTGTTCACGAGGGCCTTGGCGGCGGCCTGGGCGAAGGCGCCGCCGCTGCCGCCGGCGAGCACGCCGTCGTCGGGCTCGATGACGTTGCCGTCGCCCGAAACGAGCAGCAGGTGGTCGGTGTCGGCGACGACCATCAGGGCCTCCAGCCGGCGCAGCATGCGGTCCGTCCGCCACTCCTTGGCGAACTCGATCACGGCCCGGCGCAGGTTTCCCGCCGACTGTTCCAGCTTGCTCTCGAACTTGTCGGCCAGCGCCTGGGCGTCGGCGACGGACCCCGCGAAGCCTGCCAGGACGCGGCCCTGGTACATGCGGCGTATCTTCCGCGCCCCGGCTTTGACGATGGTATGCTCCATCGTCACCTGACCGTCGCCCGCCAGGGCCACCTGCCCGTTCCGCCGCACTCCTACGATGGTCGTCGCATGCATCGCTGCCATTTCAGCCGTTCCTTTGAAGAGGGGTCAGATTTCAGTCCGCCGCGCGGTCCGGCACATTGAAGTGCGCGGCCATCATCGTCCGGGCGATGGGGGCGGCGTCGGAGCCGCCGTGCAGGCCCCGGCCGCGCGTTTCGAGGAAGACGCAGATGGCGATGGTCGGCTTCTCGTACGGCGCGTAGCACATGAACCAGGCGTGGGTCGGGCCGCCGCCGCGCGTTTCGGCCGAGCCCGATTTGCCCGCGACGGTGATGCCGGCGAGGCGCGCACGGCGCGACGTCCCGCGCCCGCCGTGCACGACCGAGCGCATCCCCTGGGCCACGAGGCGCAGATTCTCCTGCGAGATCGGGACCTTCTGGAGCACCTCGGGTTTCATCTGATAGAGCACCTTCTGGTCCGCCGAGACCGCCTGTTCCAGGACGCGCGGCTTGTAGATCACGCCCCCGTTCCCGATGGCGCCGGCCGCCTGGGCGATCTGCAGCGGGGTCGTCTGGAGGTCGCCCTGCCCGATCGCCATGTTGGCCGTGTCGCCGGGGTACCAGCGGGTATCCGGGTTGCCGAACTTGGGCGCCATGACCGCCTTCCAGGCCGGCGACGGGACCGTCCCGCCCCGCTCCGAGGGCAGGTCGATGCCGGTGCGGCGCCCGAGCCCGAACTGCTCGGCCCAGTGCGCCAAAGGGGTCGGCCCGATCCGACGGCCGGCGTGGTAGAAGAACACGTCGCACGAGGCGGCGATGGCGGTCTCCAGGGTCACGCCGCCGTGGCGCGCGTGACACCGCTTGATGCGCCCGCCCATGGGTATCCCCCCGCGGCAGTAGTCCGTGGAGTGCGGCCCGAGGGCGCCCGTTGCGAGCCCCGCCGTGGCGGTGATGATCTTGAACGTCGAGCCCGGAGGCTGGGGGGACGAGATGGCGCGGTTCTGGAGCGGGTGGTTGGCGCGGGGGTCCATCAGGGCTTTGTACTCCCGGGCGAGCAGCGGGCGCCGGGCGAACAGGTTGGGGTCGAAGGTCGGGCGGCTGACCATCGCCAGCACGCGGCCGTTCCGCGGATCGATGGCGACGGCGGCCCCGTGCTGGTCGCCCATCGCCTGCTCGGCTGCCGCCTGGACGTCTTTGTCGAGGCACAGGCGCAGTCCGGCGCCCGTGATCGGGTCCTGAACCCGCAGCTGGCGCTGTCGGCGCCCGCGCGCGTCCACCTCGTACCAGGTGCCGCCCTCTTTCCCGTTCAGCAGGCGGTCGTACTGCCGCTCCACGCCGGACTTGCCGATGAAATCGCCGGGCCGGTACCCGAGATCCAGATTCTCCTTGCGGGCGATCTCGGCCGGGTTGATCGGCCCGATGGTGCCCAGCAGGTGCGCGGCGAAGAACTTGCCCAGGGGGTAGTGCCGGACCGGCTCCGCCTGCGCCGTGACGCCGGGCAGGCGCATCCGGTTCTCCGCGATCCGCGAAAGGATCTTCATCGACACGCCTTCCGCCACCGGGATCGGGTCCGAGGCGCTCACTTTGTTGGTCTTCAGATTGGCCTGCAACGCTTCCGGCGTCATCTCCAGGATGCCCGCCAGATCCAGGAACACCCGGGCGCGTTTCTCCTCGTCCTTGGGCAGGTCCGGCGGGACGACGAAGACCGAGAACTGGGCACGGTTGGTCACGAGGGCGCGCCCGCGAACGTCCTCGATGGCGCCGCGGGGGGCCACCGCGCGGAAGGGGCGGGCGCTGTTGGCGCGTGCCTCCTCGCGGAAACGGTCGCCCTGGAGGATCTGGAGATACCACAGCCGTGCCAGCAGCACCACGAGGAACAGCACGATCACGCCCCCGAAGACGCGAAGCCGCTCGGGCGCCACCTCTGATTCCTCGATGGGGCGGAGGTTGCGGGAATGACGCAGGGTCGCCAACGCCTGCCTACCCGTCGCCGGGTCGCGGGCGATGCATGCGGCACCGCCCGCGCGGGGCCCGCGCCGCCGGCACCTGCCGCGCGAACGTCTCGGGACACCAGCGTGTCGCGCGCTGGCCGGAGTCCGAGCAGACGGAGACCGACACCTCGCGGGGCGGAGGCGGAGGGGCCGGAGCGCGCGGCTCCGGAACGTAAACGACCGGCGGCGGTGCCGGAGCGGTAACGCGCGGGGCGCGGGGCGCGGCGAAGACCGCGGGCGCGGGCGCCGGCGGCGCCTCAGGGACTTCCGGGGCGGGCGTGACGCTCGCCGCCACCGTCTCCGCCCCGTCGTCGTCGCCTCCCTCTGCGCGCACCGCGATAACCTCTTGTCGCCGCGCGCGCCGGCGCTCGCTCCGCGGCCGGTACTCCGGGTCCTCGGCCGTGCGTGCGTAGGCGGAACGCTCGCGGCGGGCCCGCTGTTCGGAGACCGCGACGTCGACCGCGGGCGGCGCGGGTTTCTTCTCGACCGGCACTGCGGAAGTGCCGCTCTTCCGCTGGATCGGGATGGCGGCCTGCATGTAGCGCGCCCACATCGGCGCGCAGATGCGGCCGCCCATGACGCTCGCCGCCATGGGCACGTACCGCGTGACGACCGCGCGGTCGCCCCGGCGTGCGAACTGGGCGCCGCACACCCAGACGGCCGTGCACAGCTCGGGCGTGTAGCCCACGAACCACGCGTCCTTGTTCTCGTTGGTGGTGCCGGTCTTGCCGTGGGCGTGCGGGATCTCGTGGATGCCGCTGGCGTTCGAGGCGGTCCCTTCGGTCACTACGTTCTGGAGGATGGCGTTCATGTCGCGCCACGTGTCCTGCCGGATCACCTGCCGCTGCACCTGGGGCGCGTTGTCCTCCAGGGCCGACCCCTCGGGATCGACGACCCGGATGATGCCCATCGGGTACACCCGGTCGCCGCCGTTGGCGAACGTGCAGTAGGCGCCGGTCAGTTCCAGCGGCGTGACCTCGTAGGAGCCCAGGGCGAGCGACAGGTTGGGCTGGAGGTTGGACTCGATGCCCATGCGGCGCGCGTATTCGATCACCGTCGACGGCCCGATCGCGTAGGCCGTGTTCACGGCCGCGTTGTTGTAGGAATAGGTGAGCGCGGTGCGCAGCGAGACCGGCCCCGAAGGGCCGCCGCCGGAGGGCCGGTAGGCGTTGCGGCCCCGCCCGTAGCTCCGGCGCGAGTTGTCCACGCTGGAGTACATGCCGTAGCGGTCCGGGCGCGTGTCGAGCGCCGCGCTGTACACGAAGACCTTGAACGCCGAGCCCGGCTGGCGCCGGCCCTGGGTGACGTTGTTGTACTGGTTGCGCTTGTAGTCCGCCCCGCCGACCATCGCGCGGATGTAGCCGGTGCGCGGCTCCAGGGTGACGAGCGCGCCCTCGGTCACGCGCTGCCGGGACGCGTACCGGACGCCGTTGACCAGCACCTGCTCGGCCTTCTGCTGCATCGCCCAGTTCAGCGTCGTGTACACTTTCAGGCCGCCGCGGTAGACCGTGTCCGACCCGTAACGCTCCACCAACTGACGGACGACGTAGTTGACGAAATACGGCGCCTTGAAGTCTTCCTGGTCCTTGGTCCTGCGGGGCGCGAGGAACACGCCGTTGCGCTGGGCGACCCTGGCGACCTCGGGCTTGATGTAGCCGAGCTCCCCCATCTTGGCGAGCACCGTGTTGCGCCGCGTGATCGCTGCCTTCTTGTTCTCGAAGGGGTCGTAGTGCGAGGGAAGCTGGGCCAGGCCCGCGATCAAAGCCGCCTGCGACACGGACAGAGCCTGCACCGGTCGGCCGAAGTACACCTCCGAGGCCGCCTGGACGCCGTAGGCGCCCGCGCCGTAGTACACCTGGTTCAGGTAGAACTCCAGGATCTGTTCCTTGGAGTAGTTTTTCTCGATCTGGATGGCGAGCATGATCTCCTGCGCCTTGCGCGAGACCGTTTTTCGCCGGTTCAGGTAGACGTTGCGCGCGAGCTGCTGGGTCAGCGTCGACCCGCCCTGGCCTTCCAGAAGCCGGCCGCCGCGCACGTTCACCCACAGGGCGCGGGCCATGCCCCGGAGGTCGACGCCGGGATGGCTGTAGAAACGCTCGTCCTCGATGGCGACGGTGGCGTCTTTGAGGACCTGGGGGATCTTGCTGATGGGGACGAACTTGCGGTTTTCGGAGAAGACGCGGCCCAGGACGATGTGCTTGCCCTTTTTGTCCTTGTCGGTCGCGTAGATCTCGGTGATGCCGCCCGGCGTATAGTTCATCAGGTCTTCGGGCGCGGGCAGGTCCTTGGCGACGCTGAAAAAGATGCCGCCCAGGAAGAGCAGGCCGAGCAGCACCGTCAGCAGCGTCAGCAGCGTCACAATGCCGAAAAAGCCCCGGACGCGCCGCTTCCAGGGCGGCGTCGCGCGCCGGCGGTTCCGTGTGTTTTTGCTGCGTGCCATCGCGGTCTCCTGCTGTGCATTATAGGTTGAGCCGGGGCGTTCGTCAAGGCGGGGACGGTCGTCGCGGGGGGATCAACGGGGACGGCGCGGCGCGGCGCACTGCGGGAGCGCCGCCCCCTTCCGGTGGCCGGAAGGGGGCGGCGCGGGATTACCGCTTCAGGTACTTCCGCTTGGTACGATCCGTGCCCATGTCGCGCTTCTTGGCGTCATAGCGCCACAGGCTCTGGCCCGGCTTCTGGGCGAAGCAGTAGTAGTTGGACAGGATCGAGGCCAGCTTGCGCCGCGTGACCCGCCGCACGACGTTCACCTCCGTCATCGCCTGAACGAAATCGAGGCCTTTGGCGTGGTGCGCCAGCACCTCGCAGACGATGTCGAAGGTGGCCATGTCGCCGCCCTCTTCGGCCTGCTCCCGGAGGGCCAGGAGCTCGGCGTAGCGAGCGGGGCTGAGGAAGACTTGCGGGTCTTCCTCGTCGCCGGGGGCGAAACGGAATTCGTACGGGCGCGCCGTCCGGTGCAGGTGGAACACGCCTCCCGAATCCGCCGCGATACTCTCGTACAACCCGAACAGGTTGAACGCGATCCGCAGTTCGTTGTTGACGATCACCTCGTGGGCGGCGCCACTCGGATCCCGCACCAGCACCTCGACCACCGGCGCGTCGGTCGGGAAGAAGCCGTCCGGCACCTGGCACAGCGGGAACGTCCCGATCTCCTTATGGTGCGCCTTCAGGACGAGCCGCAGGCTGTCGGCGTCGGCGGGGACGTCGCCCGTGTACTCGCCCGCGTCGTCGCCGACGTCCTGGGCGAGCGGGTTCGCCATCTCCTGGCGCAGCGTTCCCGCGAACCCCTCGTCCTCGATCTCCTCGTCCATGATCTCGCCTTCGAGCGAGACGAACTGCGGGTCGGGGTAGTGGAGGAACTCGGGGACCGTGTAGACGTACAGCGGCAGCGAGTTCGGTTCCCGGAACCGTCCCGCCCCGACGTACAGGAACCGGGGGTCGCCTTTGAGCGCGTCACTGAGTACCGCGAGGTCGTCGCGGAACGACGGATCGCCCGGGACCACTTCGTACTGCAAGGCCAGCAGATCCACGGCGTCCGCCGCGGCCCCGCGGTCCGCGAGCACCTGTTCCATGGCGGCCAGGTCGCTCCCCGTGACCTCCAGCGGCTTGCGCGGGGGCACAGCCGGAGCCGCGACCGGCACCAGCACTTCTTCCGCCGCCGCCTCGGGAATCTGGGCCGCTGCCGGCGCGGGCGCCGCCATGACGGGCTCCTCCGCCGGCTCTTCCTCGGTCATCCCGGCCGCACGGTCCGCCAACTGCGCTTCCAGTTCGTCGGCCTTCGCCCGCGTGATCCACCGTCCGCCCGACAGCCACACAAGGCCGCTATCCCCCAGGCACGCAAGCAGATGTTTCAGCGGGTCGTACTGCCCGCCGAGGCTGGCCCACGCGAGCACCCCCAGCACGCGGTGCGGGACGGCGCCGCGGTCCTGGCTCGCTTCCACGACCTTCCGGGACGCCTCGGCGTAGGTGGACGGCGACCACTGGACGTCGCCGGAGGCCTTGCGGAACGGGGCGATCTGCTCCGGGGTCAGGTTGTTGTCGAACAGGACGTCTTCTTCGTCGTCGGCATCGACCAGGGGCAGCCACGCGCGCGGGGCGAGATCGCCTCCGGGAGTCCGGAAATAACGGTCGCTGTTGACGATCTTGGACAGCAGGCCCAGGTACAGTTCGGCCGGCCGGTCATATACCGCGGAAAGTTCCGTCGCTATCTGCGACGTGGAGAGGGGGCGTCCCGCCGCCTGCAGCACGTCGAGCAGGTTCCGCTCGGTCGGGCGCGAACGGTCCAGATAGCGCGCGCTCAGATTCCACAGGCGGTCGACGGACAGGAAGCGCGGGGAATCGGTCAGCGCCCGCCGCACGATCGGGAACGTGATGTGCGGGTTGTTGATTTCCAGGGTTATCTCGGACGCCTTGGATGATTCGCCCCGCTCCAGCAGCGCGTTGTAGACCAGATCCGAAAGGTACTCGTCGGCAAGAACCTCGGCCACGTCGGCCCGTTCCGCCTCTTTCGTCGCTCTCAAACAGATGCCTCCAGGGAGTGTATGAAGGGATGAGGGATGAGGGATGGGGGATGAGGTTGGAAGAAGAGGTCCCGCCGAACGGATCTCTTCATCCCCACCTCATCCCTCATCCCTCATCCCTCATCCCTGACAGGAACTGCTACCAGATCATACGGCGCCGCTTCGGACACGCGTGCCCGCACCCAGTCGCCGGGCGCGGCCTCGCAGTTCCGGACGAGCACGGTCCCGTCGATCTCCGGCGCGTCACGGTACGAACGGCCCACGGCGTCCTCGCCGCGCCGGCCCTCGACAAGCACGTCCAATTCATGGCCCACCCACGCGTGGTTGTGCGCGAGCGAGATCGGCTGCTGCGCGGCCATCAGGTCTCGCCGTCGGCGCGCCGCCACCTTTTGGGGAACCCGGGGGCTCATGTCGTAGCCGGGCGTGTTCTCCTCCGGCGAATATTCGAAGACGCCGAGGCGGTCGAAGCGCGCTTCCTCGACGAACCGGCTCAGGTTCGCGAACGCCGCCTCGTCCTCGCCCGGGAAGCCGACCAGGAACGTGGTCCGCAGCGTGACGTCCGGCATCGCCGCGCGCAGGCGCTCGAACAGGCGCAGGTACGAGGCGACCGAGCCCCCGCGCTTCATGCGCCGCAGCATCGCGTCGTCGCCGTGCTGCAGCGGCACGTCCACGTAGCGCGCGACGTTCGGCGTGTCCGCCATCGTGCGGATCAGCCGGTCGGTCATCATCGTCGGGTAGCAGTACAGCAGGCGGACCCAGCGCAGGCCCTCGATCCGGCCCAACCCTTCCAGCAGGCGCGGCAGGGAAAGCTCCTTGTACAGGTCCATGCCGTAGGCGGTCGTGTCCTGCGCGATCAGGTTCAGCTCGCGCGCGCCGCTGTCGACCAGACGCCGCGCCTCGTCCAGAACGCGCTCGATCGGCTTGGACCGGTGCCGGCCGCGGAACGTCGGGATGGCGCAGAACGTGCAGGCGTGGTCGCACCCCTCCGAGACCTTCAGGTACGCCGTCCACGGCGCCGTCGCGCGGACGCGGGCCGGCGGTATCAGCGGGTACTTATCGTCGAGGTCGCGGATCTGCACGTGCGGGACGTCGGTCGGGGCGCCCGCCATCGGCAGGGCGAAGCCGCGACGGGCCGCCGGCCCGAACACCGCGTCCGTGATCTGCGGCGCGCTCTGTATGCCAAGGAACGCGTCCACTTCGGGGATCTCCGCGGCCAGTTCGCTCCCATAACGCTGCGCCAGACAGCCCGTGACCACGACGCGACCCACCTGCCCGCGCTGTTTGCGCCGCACGGCCGCCAGTATGGCGTCGATGCTCTCCTGCTTCGCGCTCTCGATAAAGGCGCACGTGTTGACGACGAGCACATCCGCGCCGGCCGGATCGCCCACCATCTCCGCCTGTCCCGTTTCGACCAGCGCCCCGAGCATCTCCTCGGAATCTACCAGATTCTTCGGGCACCCCAGGCTGACCAGCCCGATCTTTGTCGCTGCCATCCGCTCCCCCACCCCGGGCAAAGAAAAGCCGCCGATACCGGCGGCTGTCACACTGCTATTATACGCCCGTCACGCGTCGTTGTCAACGTGCGTTGGCTGAGCGGGACTATCGGTAATTGACAAACTGTAGCGGCGCCTCCAGGTCCTCGGCGCGCAAAAACTGCATCACCGACTGCAGATCGTCCTTCGCTTTGGCCGCCACGCGCACCTGATCGCCCTGGATCTGCGCCTGGACCTTGAGCCCCTTGTCTTTGATCAGCTTGACGATCTTTTTGGCGGTGTCCGAATCCAGACCCTGCTTGATCGTCGCGACCTGGCGGACGGTCCCCTTGCTCGCGTCCTCCAGCTTGCCCAGGTCCAGCGCCTTGATGTCGAGCCCGCGCTTGATGAACTTCGACTGGAGCACGTCGATCAGCGCCTTCATCCGCACCTCGCTGTCGGAGGCGAGCGCGATCGTGTTCTTCTTCTCGTCGAGGTCGATCTCGCTCATCGACCCCTTGAAGTCGAACCGGGTCTCGATCTCGCGCTGCGCCTGATCGACCGCGTTCTTCACTTCCTGCATGTCCACTTTGGACACGATGTCGAAACTGCTTTCAGATGCCATTGATTCTCCTCCATGCACGCGCGGGCGTCTTCCGTCAGACGGCGTCAGGATCGATCCCGGCCTCCCGCAGCCGGGCAGCGAGCCGCTCGGCACGACGCCGTTCCTCGTCACGCTCCTGCTCCGCGAGCGCGCGTTCCTGCTCCGCGCGCTCGCTGCGGGCGGCCTGCCCGAGATACGTCAAGAAAGGGCGGCCGTCCGGGCGGTAGATAACCAGCTCGCTCCCGGCCGTGTCGAAACGGGTCCCCAGTCGGGGGCTGACCCATCCGTGCACGGGGTCGATCAGGAGCAGGTGGCCATCCGACCGCACCCAGCCGGTCAGGTCGTTCGCTTCCGGGTCGTACAGGTAGTACTCCTCCACGCCGTAACGGTCGTAGAAGACGAACTTCTGGTTCATCTCCCGGGCGGTATTGCTGGCCGAAAGTATCTCGAAAACGACCTGCGGCGCGATGTTCCCCTCGCGCCATTGCAGATACGAGCGGCGGTCGCCTTTGGGACGGCCGACAGCCACCAGAACATCCGGAGCCGTGCTCAGGGAAGGATTCCCCTCGACAGGATACCAGAGCAAATCGCCTGCGACAAAGACAGATTCGTCCTCGCGGAAGAGGTCGTCCAGCCCGCCCTGGATGGTGACGATCCACCGGAACTGGAGTGTGTTGTCGGCCATCGGCCTCCCGTCGCTTTCGGGGTATTCGATGATGTCCGGGTCGGTCCGGACGGCGGGAACGGCCATGGCTCACTCCTCGCCCGCGCCGCCGCCGCCGCGGGTGAACATGCCGTCGATCTGGTCGCGGCTCATCAGGATCTCGCGGGGCTTGGCGCCGTCGAGGGCGCCGACGATGCCGCGCTGCTCCATGATGTCCACCAGGCGGGCGGCGCGGGTGTAGCCGATCTTGAAGCGGCGCTGGAGCATCGAGGTCGACGCCTGCCCGTTGGTGACGACGAGCTTGACGGCGGACTCGAACAGATCGTCGTCGGCGTCCTCCTCGCCCCCATCGTCCTCGCCGTTGGCGAGCGACAGGCTCGACGGCAGGACTTCGTAGTTGGGCTGGGCCTGGGCTTTGAGGTAGGCGACCAGATCCTCGGTCTCCTTTTCGGACACGAAGCAGCCCTGGATGCGCTGGGGCTTGGCCGCGTCGATGGGCATGAACAGCATGTCGCCGCGCCCGATCAGCCGGTCGGCGCCCATCATGTCCAGGATCGTGCGCGAGTCGACGGCGGAGTTGACGGCGAACGCGATGCGCGACGAGATGTTGGCCTTGATCGTGCCGGTGATGACGTTGACGCTGGGCCGCTGCGTGGCGATCACCAGGTGGATGCCGGTCGCGCGGGCGAGCTGGGCGAGCCGGCAGATGGCGGTCTCGATCTCGGGGCCGGACTGCATCATCAGGTCGGCGAGCTCGTCCACGATGATGACCCAGTACGGCAGCCGCTCCTCTTCGCTGACGCGGCTGTTGTAGCCGTCGAGGTTGCGCGTGCCGGCCTTGGCGAACAGGTCATAGCGCCCCTCCATCTCTTTGATGGCCTGTTTGAAGACGCTCGGCGCTTGCTTGACGTTGGTGATGACCGGCGCGGCCAGGTGCGGGATGCCGTCGTACAGCGACAGCTCGACCTTTTTGGGGTCGATCATCAGGAACTTGACTTCGCGGGGGCTCGCCCGGTACAGGAGCGAGCAGATCATCGTGTTCAAACAGACCGACTTGCCCGAGCCCGTGGAGCCGCCGATCAGAAGGTGCGGCATCTTGGCCAGGTCCGCGTAGCGGCAGACGCCCGTGACGTCCTTGCCGAGCGCGAACGTCAGCTTGGACGGCGCGGACTGGAACTCGGGCCGCTCGATCACCTCGCGCAGGTTGACCGGGGTCGCGTGCTCATTGGGCACCTCGATGCCGATGGCCGACTTCCCGGGAATCGGGGCTTCGACGCGCACGTCGATGGCAGCGAGCGCCATGGCCAGGTTGTCGGCCAGCGAGACGATCTTGGAGACCTTGATGCCCCGGTCGAGGGCGACTTCGTAGCGCGTGATCGTCGGCCCGTGCGCGACCTGGGCCACGTCCGCCCCGATGCCGAAGTCGTCGAGGGTCTGGAGGAGGACCTGGCGTTTGGCGTCGGACTCGCCGGTCGGCAAATGCTTCTGGGGGCTGGCCGGCCGCAGCAGCGACAGCGGCGGCAGCGGGAAGTCGCCCACGTTCTCCAGCAGCGGCGCGTCCGGGTTGATGGGAGACTTCTTCGAAGGCTCCTTCTTGACCGGCGGCGGGCGCAGCGCGGCGTCCTCGGCGGCCAGCACGTCCACCTTGCGCCCCGCTAAGGCGTCGGCGTCCGGCTCGGGCGCGTTCCGGCGGAACAGGGTCGCCGCCGTCGAACGCGACGAGCGGTCGTCATCGCCGTCGTCGCCGGCGCCACGATACGAGCGCGGGCCGCTCGGTACGGCGTTGCGCCGATTGACGGTGCGCCGCCGGTCGAACGCGCCCCGTGCTCCGGCGACGGCGGCCCGCGTGCCCTTCCGCGCGGCGCTTTCGACGGGGGCGACGAGGGTCGGCAGCGGGATGTCGGTCAGCCACAGGAAGGCGAAGGCGGCGAAGGCGGCGAACAGCACGTGCCCGCCGACCGTACCGACGGCCGCCCGCACCACGAACGAGAGGGCCGCACCGATGTAGCCGCCGAACTGGAGCAGGTTATCCGCCGCGAACTGCCCGGCATGCGGGACGTGCCCGAGGTGCCACCAGGACACGAATACGAGGAAGAGCGCCAGCGCCCCGCCGACGTTGTCCCACGAGCGGCTCCGGCCGACCGCGAGCAGGGCGCCGCACAGGAAGATCAGCGGCGGGAAGAGCCACACTCCCGCCCCGACGACCAGCCGCAAACCGTGGACGAGCGCGCGCCCGAACACGTTCTCTCCCTCCGGCGCCGGCCAGAGCATCGTCACCAGCAGGATCAGCGCGACGGCGATCAGGCTGACGCCCGCGATGTCGTAGCCGATCCGCGTGTTGGCCCGCTGCCGCCGCGGGCGCGCGGGCGTACTGCGCGGCGGGCGCGGTCGTCGCGGCGCCGCCGCCCTGGGTTTTACCATCGCCATGCTGGCCTGCCTCCTGGCTGGTAGTATAGCGCGGGAACGGGCGTTCGGTCAAGAACTGTTAACAAGTTCCACCTACCCCCCCTGCCCCCCTCCCTGCGAGGGAGAGGGGAGCCAGAGGCGAAGGCTATGCGAGTGCCACCAAGGTTCCCTTTGCCCCACGTCCCGCGCGAAGCATCGGCAGGAGAAGGTGGCCGGCTCCCCCTTCCCTGTGAGCGAAGCGAACGAAGCAGGGAGGGGGGCAGGGGGGGTAGGTGGAACACTAACCCCATGCCCGATCTCCTCGTCCCCCTGTATAAGCTGCCGCCCGCCCAGCCGCGCCTGGACGCGCTGGCCGACGAAGGCATCGTCGTCCGCCGCGCCTATCCCTTCGAGCGGTCTCGGACGCGCCGGTTCATCGCGCGGCACTTCTCCGAAAGCTGGGCCGACGAGGCCGAGGCCACCTTCGGCGCGCCGCCGGTCCACTGCTGGCTCGCCGTCCACGAGAAAAAGATCGCCGGGTTCGCGTGCATCGAGTCGATGCGCCGGGGGTTCTTCGGCCCGACGGGTGTAGACCCGGCGTTCAGGAGCCGGGGCATCGGGGCGGCCCTGCTCCTCGCGGCGCTGCACGGGATGCACGAGATGGGCTACGCCTACGCCATCATCGGCGCGGCGGGACCGGTGGATTTCTACGTCAAAGCCGTGGGCGCCATCCCCATCCCCGACTCCGTCCCCGGCGCCTACCGCGACATGCTCGGTCCCGACGGCGAAGAGGGGGAGCGCTGATCCTCCGGGCCGCCTGATCACTTCCGCCGCGTCGGCGCGCCTTATGTTACGGAGGTGATCGCCATTCAGCACGACGCGACGGACGAAGACCTGATACGCAAGACCCTGGCGGGACAGCGCGGCGCGTTCTCGGCGCTCGTTTCCCGCCACCGGGCGCACATCGCCGGGCTCGCGCTGCGCGCGCTCGGCGACGCCGACGACGCGCAGGACGTCGCCCAGGAGACGTTCCTGTACGCCTACCTGCGGCTGGGCGACCTGCGCGACCCGGCGCGGTTCGGGCCGTGGCTGCGGAGTGTGGCCCTCAGCCTGTGCGCCGACCACCGGCGGCGGCGCGCGACGCGCCCGCTGCCCGTGCATCGCTGCAACGTCGCCACGTTGGAGGCGGCCGAGGCGGCGGACCCCACACAGCGCCTGGTCCTCCGC
>CADCTO010000679.1 GCA_902805585.1 uncultured Armatimonadota bacterium
ACGACCGTCGGCGTCTCGGTCGGGACGGGGGTGGAGGTCGCCAGGAGCTCGCGCTGGATGTCCTGCTGGGTGTAGGTGATCTTGACCCCACCCTCCTCGTTGAACTGGTTGTACAGCTCGACCGCCCCCAGGACGCCGAACAGCTCCGTCCGGATGTCCGCCCCCTGCGGCGTCTGGCGGCAGGCGTCGTTGACGAACTCGAGGACGATCCCGGTCAGCGTCTCCACCGGCTGGTCCTGGTCGACCAGGACCCGGATCCGCCGGACCTGCCCGTCCAGGATGGCCGACTGCGCCTCCAGCGGCGCGACCTGCGTGCAGATCTCGGCGTCGTCGTCATCGTTGTTCGTCGCCGAGATCCAGACGACCGCGAGCAGCAGCAGCAGCGTCGCCGCCCCGGCGAAGAGCACGACGTAGACCATCAGCGGCCGCCCGCCCATCCGTCGGCCCAGCCGTCCCCTGAGCCGCCGCTTGAGCTGGTCGACCGGAAACTCTTCGGACTCCGGGGCGGGCTCGACGGGGACCGGCTGGGAAGTCGCGCCCTGGTCGTCACTCATTGGGGACCTCCGTTGGCTCGCGCCGGGTGAAGGCCGGCGACCCGTGTCGCGCCGGCCGGGGCGACTGGCATCCCATCAACGGGGCCATCCTCCGGTGGCTGGTCGTCCGTCGTCTCGAAGACGTGGTCCACCATCCCCCGGCAGACGCGATGTTGTCGACGGCCGCCCAGACGACGGCGGACCGCAGGGCCGCGGCGCGCAGCCCCCCGCTCGCCCCGAGCACGGCACCGCCCGCCGCCCCCACTGAGACCTGCACCGGCGCGCGTTGACGCAGCCGCGATGCGGAATGGACCCCGCCGGCGAGCCGGCGGGAGAGGTGGTCGATCGAGGTCACGTCCGTCGAGATCGGGGCAGTGGTTCGGGTCACGGCGCGTCGGTCATCTGAAGGGGCATCCCGCCTCGTGAAGGACTGTGGACATCGCGGCGGGAGCCCGCGCGGGACTCATCGCCCGCTATGGGTTCCTCGTCGACCTGCCTGGACGCCAGGCCAGGGAGCCCGCGAGGGGACTCCCTACAGGATACGGACAGCGCGCCGAATCGACCTCGCCTGTACGGACGGATTCTAGACGGTCCGGTCTACGCCGCCGCGTTCGGGACGATGGCGATCGGGCTGACCGGCGATCCGGTCGCTCCGGTCAGCTTCAGGCGCGTGCAGACGAACGTGCTCCGAACGGCCCGCGCGGCGGCCAGGCCCCGCAGGTCCAGGTTCTCGATGATGTAGATGCCGGCCCGCGCCAGCAGCAGGATGTGGCCGGGAAGGTGGACCTGGTGCTCCTCGTCGAACGCGCCTTCCACGTCCCAGGCCATGTTGTCGATCCCGACCGCGACCACGCCCTGCTCCGCCAGCCAGGCGGAGGCGTTCCCCGCCACCCCGGCCGCGGCAAGGTAACGCTCAGAATCGTTCCAGAGGGTGTCGTACCCCGTCCGGACCAGGGCGACGTCGCCGGGCTGGAGCGTCTCACCGTCGGCCGCCAGGGCCCGCTGCAGCTCCTCCGCGCCGATCTGCTCTCGCTCGGGCAGGATGTCGACCCCGCGGTGGCGCGGCAGGTCGATCAGGATGCCCGCCGCCACGATCGGCGGTACCGTCTCGACACCGAGCTCTGCGTAGCCACGGGAGCCGGCAACCTGGGCCGCGTCGACGCCCCCATACAGCGTCTGCCGGTCGGCCTGGTGGCACAGCGCGTCGATGTGCGTCCCGCTGTGCTCACGCATCATGACCACGCCGGACGAGCCCGTCCGCGCTTCGCTGCTGCCTTCGACGTAGCCATCCCCGTGACGCCGGTGGAGCACGTACGAGTAGCCGGGACGGTGCGGCTCCGCGACGGGCATCCCGTCGAAGCGCGGCTGCTCCAGGTCGTAGACCGTCGCGCTACCGCCGGTGAACGCGTCGACCCCGGAAAACGTCGTCATTGATTACCCCTCGTGAGAGCGCCGGTCGGCGAGGACCGTTTGCCCGTGAAACCGTCGACGGAGATCCGGCGTTCTCTCAGCAGCGGATCGGGTGTGCCGACCGCACGTCACGACCCAGCATACCGGGGAGAGCATCGATGATGAACAGCACTACGGCCCCGACCACCATCTCACGCCGTCGCGCCCTCACGGCCCTCAGCGGGATCGGCCTCGTCGCCGTCGCGGCCGCGGGCCGCGCGCGAGGGCTGCTGGTGAACCTGGCCGCGCCCGGGGGCGGGGACGAGGCGGGCGACTTCGTCACGATGGCGACAGTGCGCCGCGGCGATCTGCTGCTGGCTCTTACCACCGGCGGGGCCGGCCCGGCGGTGACGGCGCGGCTGCGGCGGGAGCTTGAGGAAAAGTTCGGCGGGGAGTGGGGCGCGTATGTCGCGCTGCTGAGAGAGATGCGGGAAGCGGTGAAGAAACGATACGCAAGCCCCGAAGACAGGGCGGAGGCGCTGCGGCGGCTGGCGGCGGCGGACGGGGTGCGCGCGAAGATCGCGGCGGGTGACCCCGACGGCGCGCGGCGGGAGGCCCTGGCATGCCTCTGGTGATGGTGGGCTTGTCGCACCACACCGCTCCCGTGGAGGTGCGGGAGCGGCTGGCATTCACGACGCACGGCGCTCTGCCGGCGGCGCTCGCGGGGCTGAAGACCGCCCTGGGGCCGGGCGGCGAGTGCGTGCTGCTTTCCACCTGCAACCGGACCGAGCTGTACGTGGCCGCCGCTCCCGACCGGAGGCCGGTGGATCTGGTGGCGCTGCTGACGTCGGCGCGGAGCCTGCCGGCCGAGCCGTTCCGGCAGTACCTGGAGGAGCGGCGTGGGCATCGCGCGGTGGAGCACCTGTTCCGCGTCACTGCCGGGCTGGAAAGCATGATGCTCGGTGAGCCGGACATTGTGCGGCAGGTCCGTCAGGCCTATGCGGCGGCCTCGGATGCCGCCGCGACGGGGCCGACCCTGAATCCGCTGTTCCACAAGGCGCTGTTCGTGGGGAAGCGGGCGCGCACCGAGACCCAGCTTGGGCGCGGCGCGTTTTCCGTGGGCCACGCCGCCGCCGAGATGGCCCACAGCATCTTCGGGTCGCTCCTGGGGCGCACGGTGCTGATCCTGGGCGCGGGCAAGATGAGCGAGGCCACCGCGCGGCACCTGGCCTCGGCGGGCGCCAACTCCGTCCTTGTCGCCAACCGCACCTTCGACCGGGCGGCGCGTCTGGCCGAGGCGCTGAACGGCCGGGCGGTGAACTACGACCAGTTCCCAGCGTATCTGGAGAAGGCGGACAT
>CADCTO010000680.1 GCA_902805585.1 uncultured Armatimonadota bacterium
GAAGAAGCGGGGTCACACAGCTCCCGTGAAACACGGACCCGGGGCAAAAGGAGATGCGCATGGCCCGCCCGCCCGTACCCTACGTGCCAGGCGCCTCCCGGTCGCTGGCACCGGAGCAGATCGCACAGTTACAGGAAGCGTCGCTCGCGATCACCGTGTCGCTCGAACTGGGGCAGGTCCTGCGACATGTCGCCGTCGCCGCGCGCACTCTTTTTCCCGAGGAGGGTGTCGCCCTGTTCGGCCTCGACCCGAACCGCTCCGACTTCCCCCTTCTGGCTAAGGACGATCCCGAAACCGAGGCCCCCCTTCCGGCGCTGGAAAGCGTGGTCGCCAGAGCGATCCGCGAACAGAAAGTGGTCGGGGCCGAAGCGCATTCCGGGGCGCCGCCCGCGGCGGCCCCGCCGGCCTCCTGCTCGGTCCTTGCCGCGCCCCTGATGGCGCGCACGGCCCTGCTCGGCGCGATCGCCGTCTACACGCGGGAACGCCGCCACTGGCAGCGCGAGGACGCGACCCTGCTGTGGCTGTTCGCGTCGCACGCCGCCGTCGCGATCCAGAACGCGCGCCTTTACGAGCGGCTGCAGCGCCGCGCTTCGGAACTGCAGGCGCTGCGCGAGCTGTCCCACCTGTTCGTCTCGTTCGTCGAACGCGAGCCGCTGCTCACCGCCGTGATCACGCGCCTGGCCACCTGGATGGGCGCCAAGCAGGGCGCGGTGATGCTGGTGGAGCGCGACGAGGAGGGGCAGGCGGAGCTCAAGATCCGGGCGTCCCACGGGCTGAAGCCGGAATACGTCGCGCGGGCCAACGAGCCGGGGGGGATCACCCTGGACGCGCGGCACCCCAACGGACGCGGCCCGGCCTCGATCGCGGTCCGCGAGGCCCGTCCGGTGGCCGTCGGCGACGTGTTCATGGACGAGCGGTTCGCGGCGTTCCGCCCGTACGCGCTCCAGGCGGGCTATCTGTCGATGGTCACGGTCCCGGTCTGCTCGCAGGGACACACCGTGGGCGTCACCGCCCTGTACTTCGAGAAGCGGCGCAACTTCCCCCAGTCGGAACTGGACCTGCTGTCGGCGGTCACCGACGGGCTCGCCCTGGCGCTCGACCGGATGGAGTTGTCGGAGCGGCTCTTGCAGGACGCCATCGCGAACCGCTCGTTCGCCGAGACCGACCGCCTGAAGACCGAGTTCGTGGGCACCGTTTCGCACGAACTGCGCACGCCGCTCACGATCATCAAGGGCTACACCGATCTGGTCGTCAAAGAGCAGGCCGGGCCCCTCAACGAGACGCAACTGAAGTTCATGCTGGGGGTCCAGCGGAACACCCAGCGGCTCACCGAACTGGTCAACGACCTTCTGGACATCTCCCGCCTCGAAGCGAGCCAGCAGAAGATGCACCGGGAACGCGTCGATCTGGGCGAGGTGGTCGCCGACGCTTGCGCCGAATACGAGCGGGTGGCGGGGGAACGGGGCGTGAGCATCGTCTACGAGCGGCCCGCGGCGCTGCCCTGGGTCCGCGGCGACAGTGATCGTCTCGCGCAGGTGGTGAACAACTTGCTGTCCAACGCCGTCAAGTTCAGCCCCTCAGGCGCCACGGTACAACTGTCCTGCGAGGCGCAGGATAAGGAAGTGGTGGTTTCCGTCCGCGATCGCGGGCCCGGGATACCCCAGGAGGCGCAAGGGCGGCTGTTCCAGAAGTTTTACCGCGTCGATTCGTCGTCGACCCGGCAGGTCGGCGGCACCGGCCTGGGTCTGGCCATCGCCAAAGCGATCGTGGAACAGCACGGAGGACGCGTCGGGGTGGAATCCCACCCCGGCGAGGGAAGCACGTTTTTTTTCGCGCTTCCGGTAGAGATCGTGGAGGCGGCTCCGCGGCCCGGCGCCGCGGCGAAGGCCGCCGGTGATCCTCACGAGGGAGAAAGGAAGTAGGGAGCGATGGCGACCATCCTGGTTGTGGATGACGAGCCGGACGTGGTGGAGATCGTGCGCTTCCGTTTGGAGCGCGACGGCCACACGGTCCTGTCCGCCGGCGACGGCCCGATGGGCCTGGTGAACGCGTACACGCGGCACCCGGACCTGATCATCCTGGACGTGATGATGCCCGGGATCGACGGCTTCGAGGTGCTGCGCCGGATGAAGAACGATTCGCGCACCGCCCAGACCCCCGTCATCATGCTCACTGCGAAGGCGGATTTTTCCTCCATCGCCAAGGGCTGGAACATGGACGTCGACAACTACGTCACCAAACCCTTCGACGTGGACGAACTCGCCGACACAGTGAAAAACGTCCTCAACTTCCGGGGCAAAACCGCCTCGGCTTAGCACGCTGGGGGCCGGGGCGACGGCGGGAGCCGCGAGCCGCCCCGGCCCCCGCCGTCGCCCGGGCTTCATGCACGGCGTCCTCCTCCGCGGCCGACGCCGCTATCTCCTCGACGCGGGCGACCTGCCCGGCGACCCCTTCGACCGCGGCCACCTTCTCGACCACCACCTCGTCGATCTTGTCGACCTGCTCCATCACCTGTTCAGCCATCACCGCCTGCACCACGTTATCCGGGCGCACGTCGTTCAGGTCCTGGGTGACCGCTTGCACGGCGTTCCGTGGGCCGGAACGGCATCGCCAACAGCCACAGGAGTAGTGGCAGCACGAAAACGGAGACCACCGAACCGACGCCACGCGCTGGAGGACCGTAGAACCCCCTGCTCGGACTTGACACGCTGGTTTTTGTCGCCGCATACTGATAGTGCGGAAAGGCGCGTCCCCGGGCTGGATGTGCCGGGGAGAGAACAGGCTGTTGGCGACACGTAACCCACCGACCTTGCTGTGCGTCCTCGACGGGCTCGGCCTGAATCCGAACCCCGACGGGAACGCGGTCGCGCTGGCCGACACGCCGTGCATCGACCGGCTGCTCCGGGAGTGCCCCTCCTCGACGCTCGCCACCTCGGGCGAGCGCGTCGGCCTCCCCGAGGGCCAGTTCGGGAACTCCGAGGTGGGGCACCTGAACCTCGGAGCGGGAAGGGTGGTCGAGCAGTGGCTCCCGCGGATCAACCGCGCCCTGGCGGGCGATTTCCTCGAGCAGTCGCCCCCCTACCAGGCCTTCATCGGGAACACCCGCCGCTCCCCGGCGCTTCATCTTGTCGGCCTCTTCAGCGACGGCGGCGTCCATTCCCACTCCGACCACCTGTCCCTCCTGCTCCGGCGCCTCACCGCGGACTTCGGCGGGACCATCCACCTGCACCTGATCACCGATGGCCGCGACACGCCACCGCGGCGCGCAGGAGAACAGATAAAGGAACTGGCCGCCGCCCTGTCGGCCCTGCCCCGCTGCCGGATCGCGACCCTTTCCGGCCGTTTCTACGCGATGGACCGCGATAAACGCTGGGAGCGCACGCAGAAGGCCTACGAGGCCATCGTCTTCGGCAGGGGGCACGCCGCCGCACGGGACCCGGCCCACTGGATCGAGCGTTCGTACGAAAGCGGCGTCACCGACGAGTTCATCGAGCCCGCCGCGTTCGGGTACGAGGGCGTGGCGCCCGGCGACGGCGTCCTCTTCTGGAACTTCCGCGCCGACCGGATGCGCCAGATCGTCCCCGCGCTCTGCGTCGAGGAGTTCGACGGCTTCCAACGGGATGGAGCGCCGCCCTTCACGGCCGCCCGCGCGCTCGCCTTTACCGAGTACGACCCGACGTTCGGGCTCCCCTACCTGTTCGCGGAGCCGGAGATCACGAACCACCTGGGCGACGTGGTCTCCCGGCGCGGGCTGCGGCAGCTCCGGGTGGCCGAGACGGAGAAGTACGCGCACGTCACCTACTTCTTCAACGGGGGCGTCGAAGCGCCGTATCCGGGGGAGAGTCGCCACCTCGTCCCTTCGCCCCGGGATGTCAGGACCTATGACCGGAAGCCGGAGATGAGCGCCCCCGAGGTCACCGATAAGGTGGTCGACGCCCTGCGCTCCGGCGACTTCGACCTGATCGTCCTCAACTTCGCGAACTGCGACATGGTCGGCCACAGCGGCGTCCTCGAGGCCGCCGTGAAGGCGGTCGAGACGGTGGACGGGTGCCTCCAGCGGATCCTGGATACTCTGGCAACGGTGCGGGGGCGGGCGATCATCCTCGCCGACCACGGCAACGCGGAGCAGATGATCCACTACGAAGACCGGACCCCGCACACCGCGCACACGCTGTTTCCCGTGCCGATCATCCTTTTCGGCGCGGGAGCGGCGGACTTCACCCTGAAAAGCGGCGGGGCGCTGTGCGACGTCGCGCCGACGGTGCTGGAGCTGATGGGTATCCCCAGGCCGCCGGAGATGAGCGGGTCGTCGCTCCTGGAACGGTCTGCGGCGTCCTGAGGGTGTGAGGAAGAACCCGACGAAGGAGCTTTGTGGATGCACGAGAGCAAGGTGAGCCGCCGTACACTCCTGGCGCGCGCGGCGGGCGTGGCGGGGACGTTGAGTTCCGCCGGGATCGGGGGAGCTTTTCTCCTCCGGGGGGAGCGAAGCCCCTACGCGGGCGGGGTGTGGCTGGCCGGAGACCACCACATCCATACGAAGCACAGCGCGGACGGCCAGTACGAGATCGAGCAGCAGGTCGCCCACGCCGCCGCGCACGGCCTCCACTGGTGCGTCATCACCGACCACGGCTCGCGCAACCACGACAAGGTCGCGCTGGAGCAAGCGTACCCGGCGCTCGCGGCGGCCCGCCGCAAGCACCCGGGGATGATCGTCTTCCAGGGGCTGGAATGGAACATCCCCGCCGCCGAACACGGCAGCGTCATCCTCCCGGTCACGGACGGCGAGGCGCGCAGGATCGCCGAGTTCGAGGCGCGCTATGACGAGCGGAACCAGTCGCGCGAGGGCACCCCGGCCAACACGGAGGCCGACGCCGTCGCCGGAGTGAAGTACCTCCAGGGGCTCACCCCGAAGCCGGTCTTCATCGCCCACCACCCGGCGCGGCGCGGCCTCGACAGCCCGCACGAGCTGCGCGCCTGGTCCGATGCCGGGCCGGACGTGACGCGCGGCTTCGAGGGCACGCCCGGCCACCAGGCGGCCACGCTCGTGGGCAAGGCGCGCGGGGCGTACGGCGGCAAGCCTTCCGCCGGCTCCTTTCCCGGCTACCCCGCCGAGTCCTACCGGACCTGGGGCGGGTACGACTGGTACGTGAGCGAGGTGGGCGGCGTCTGGGACAGTCTCCTGGGCGAGGGGCGCCCCTGGTACATCACGGCCAACTCCGACAGCCACCGGCACTTCCGGGACCGCACCGTCGTGGACGCGACCACCCTCGCCACCACGGGCGCGGTGACGCCGACCGACAGGAAGGCCGACGAGGCGACCAACAGCGACTTCCACCCGGGGGAGTACACCAAGACGTGGGTCCACGCCGCGCACCGCGCGCCGCGCGCCGTGCTGGAGGCGATGCGCTCCGGGAACATGTTCACCGTGCTCGGCGACCTCGTCGACCGGTGCGAGCTCTTCGCCGCGGCCGACGGCCGCACGGCCCCGATGGGGGGTACGCTGCGGCTGGACCGGGCGGGGCGGGAGGTCACGCTCACGCTCCGGGTGCGGGTTCCGCCGCGGCCGAACTTCGGCGGCAAACGCCCCGTACTACACCACGTCGACATCATCGCCGGCGACGTCCGGGGCCGTGCGGCCGACCCCGACACGATGAAAAATCCGCACACCCGCGTGGCCGTGACCCTCGCCGCTTCGGAGGCACGACGCGAGGGGGAGTACCTCGCGTTTTCCTACCGGTTCCCCGACGTCCGCCGGAGCTTCTACGCGCGGGTGCGCGGGACGAACACCGCGGTCACGGCTCCCCGGCAGGACGGGCCCGGCGTGAACCCGTGGGACGACCTCTGGTTCTACAGCAATCCGGTCACGGTGCGCGTGCCGGAGTAGGATCCGGGCGAGCAAGGGCGCGGACCCATATCCGCACCGGCAAGAAGGAACTCGCCCCGGCAGAGGAAACAGAGAGACGTGAGGCAAGGGTATGGATGACATCTTCCTGGCCTTCGTGCGCGACCACCAGCTGCACCACGCCGCCGCCGCCGACCCGGCGGCGAGAAGGGACGCCGTTTGACCCGCCGCCGTCTCATCGCCACGGACGCCCGGCCGGCGACGCTCCTCGTCCGCCTGATGGTCGGGGCGGGGGCCTGGTCGCTCGACGCCGTCCTCTCCCGCCGCGCCGCGCCCGCGACCCCGCCCGTGGCGGACGCCCCATGAAGCCGCCGGGGCCTCCCCACAGCCCCGCCGCCGCCGGGGAGCTGCGGCGTGATCTGCGCCTCATCGACGCCGTCGGCGTCGGCATGGGCGCCATCATCGGCGCGGGCATCTTCGTCGTGACCGGACTCGCGGCGAAGGTCGCGGGGCCGGCGTTCCTTCTGGGGCTCCTCCTCGCTGGGGTGGCCGCCGCCTGTAACGCGCTCTCCAGCGCGCAGCTCGCCGCGACCTACCCGCAGTCGGGCGGCACCTACGAGTACGGCTATCGGGTGCTGAAACCCTGGGCGGGGTTCGCAGCGGGCTGGATGTTCCTCGCCAGCAAGCTCGCTGCCGGAGGGACCGTCGCCCTCGGCTTCGCCGGCTACCTGGAACGTCTGATCCCCGGCGTCCCGTTGCGCCCGGTCGCCGTCGCCGCCGTTGTCGCGCTCACCATCGCCAACCGGTTCGGCATCCGGAAGGCCGGGCGACTCAATACCGCCATCGTCTTCGTCACGGCTGCGACGCTCGTTTACTTCGTCCTCGCCGGGATCCCCCATTTCCGGGCCGCGAACCTGGAGCCTTTCGCCCCGAACGGTGTGCGTGGTGTCCTCGAATCGGCGGCGCTGCTCTTCTTCGCCTACACCGGTTATGCGCGCGTCGCCACATTGGGCGAGGAGGTGCATGCGCCGAAAACGACGATCCCCCGCGCCATCGTTATCTCGCTGACGCTCTCCGCATCGCTCTATTTCGCCGTCGCGCTGGTCGCCGTCGGGGCTATCGGCGCGGCCGGGATGGCGGGCAGCGCCTCCCCGCTGACCGAAGCGGCGGGCACCTTCTCACTGCCCGGGGTGCGTACGATCCTGGGTATCGGCGCGGTCACCGCCATGCTGGGCGTGCTGCTCAGCCAGATCGTCGGCATCAGCCGGGTGATGCTTGCGATGGCGCGGCGCGCCGACCTGCCCGCCGCGCTCGGCCACGTCAGCGAGAGACATGCCGTTCCGGACCGGGGCATTCTCCTGACCGGGACGATCATCGCGCTTCTGGCGGTATTCGGGACGCTGGAATGGGTCGTCGCCACCGCCACGTTCACGATCCTGCTCTACTACAGCATCACGAACGTCGCCGCCTTGCGAATGGCCCCGCAGGACCGGCGGTTCCCGAGCGCCATCCCGGTCGTCGGCCTTGTCTGTTGCCTGCTCCTCGCGCTGTCGCTTCCGCTTCGCACGATCGGCCTGGGCGCCGGGCTTCTCTTCGTCGGTTTCACGCTCCGGTGGATTCTTCATAAGACCGGCGTCGGGGCGGGAACGGGCCGTTGACCGACGACCAGGCTCTTCCGCGCCGCTCCCACCGTCGGACGGAGACCGTCTGCCGCGCGCCGGGGCATGCCCCGGCGCCTTCTTTGTGTTCCCACGTTGCCCCGGCCCGGCCCGCCGTGCTACAATCAGAACCATGGACGCCACTTCCCCGGACCGCGCCGTCGCCGCGGACGACCCCCTGCTCGCCCACCTGAATCCGACGCAGCGCGAGGCCGTCACCCACGTCGACGGGCCGCTGCTGATCCTCGCGGGCGCCGGCTCGGGCAAGACGCGCGTGCTGACGCACCGGATCGCGCACCTCATCAGTCGCCGCGGCGTGCGACCCCGCAACGTCCTCGCGGTCACCTTCACCAACAAGGCCGCCACCGAGATGCGCGACCGGCTCGACGCCCTCGTCGGCGGCGTGGCGACGCGCGAGATGTGGGTCGGCACGTTCCACGCCATCTGCGCCCGCCTGCTGCGCGTGAGCGGCCATCACATCGGCGTCCCGCGCGACTTCGTGGTCTACGACGACGACGACCAGCTCACGCTCATCAAAGAATCCCTGCACCAGCTCAACCTCGACGACCGGCAGTACACGCCGCGCGCGTGCCTGTCGCTGATCTCGCGCGCCAAGGAGAAGCTGATCACGCCCGAGAACTTCGGGCAGCACTTTGCAGGCATGTTCGAGGGCGTGGTCGGCAAGATCTACACGCTGTACCAGGAGAAGCTGGCCCTCAACCGCGCCCTCGACTTCGACGACCTGATCGCCACGGCCTGCCGGATGCTGGAGCAACGCCAGGACGTGCGGGAGCACTACCAGGAAAAGTTCCGGCACGTGCTGGTGGACGAGTACCAGGACGTCAACCACGCCCAGTACATGCTGGCGCGCCTGCTGTCCGACAAGTACCAGAACCTGTGCGTGGTCGGCGACGACGACCAGTGCCTTCCGCCCGGAACGCCCGTCATGACGCCGGACGGTTTGCGCGCGGTCGAGACGCTGGCCGAAGGCGACGCGGTCCTGGCGACGATGGGCGGCAACCCGCTGGAAGCGGCGCGGGTGAACCACGTCCACGAGAGCCGCTATACCGGGGACCTGGTTATGGTGCGGACGGACGGCGGGCTCACGCTGCGAGGCACCCCCCGGCACCTGGTGTTCGCCCGGTTCAACCCGCGCTGGAAAGGGTTCTACGTCTGCCTGATCCACCGGGCGCGACGTGGGTACGGCATCGGCGTGCTCGCGGCGGACGGGCGTAAGCTCCCCTTCGGCGACAGCGCCGACGCCGTGTGGGTCCTGGACGCCGTCCCGACCGGGGACGAGGCCCGAACGAAAGCCGCGGCCTATCGCGAGGCGTACGGGCTGCCGGCCGACTCGGCCCGCGCCGGCCGTGGCGGCTCGGATGCAGAGGCGGAGGCGGACACCGGGGCCTCCGCGAACCGGCTGCTCCGCGACCTCGACTACGATCCGACCCTGCCGCACGAGCGCCCGCGCCACGACGCGTGGCGGCACCAGGTGCGGCTGTGCATGTTCGGCTCCGCACCCGCGCACTCTCTGTCGTGCCCGGGCCCGGCACAGGAAGCCGTGGAGGAGATCAAGGCGCAGGCCGCCGTGGCGCGCCGCTACGACGCCTCGGGCGCCCTGCAGGAGGTGCTCGTCCCGTTCCTGTCCTACGCCGAAGCGCTGCGGGCGGCGCGGCGGGCGGCCGAGGCCGGCGGCTATGGTCTGTCCCTGAACGCCCACATCGGCGTGACGCACCGGATCTGGCCCCTGTCGCAGGTGCGGCCCGGCATGCGCGTGCTCGCACTGCACCCCGGCGGCGAACTGCGCCCGGCCGCCGTCGAGTCCATCGAGCGCGAGCCCTACGACGGCCCGGTCCACGACCTCGAAGTCGCGCGGCTGCACAACTACGTCGCGGGCGGCGTGCTGGTCCATAACAGCATCTATTCGTGGCGCGGCGCGGACGTGAGCATCATCCTGGCCTTCGAGCGCGACTACCCGCAGGCCAGGATCGTCAAACTGGAGCAGAACTACCGCTCGACCAAGAACATCCTGGACGCGGCCTACAACGTCGTGCGCAACAACCGGGGGCGCAAGGACAAGCGGCTGTGGACCGAGAACGTGCACGGCGAGGAGATCAGCCTGCACGAGGCGATGAACGAGCAGGAGGAGGCCGTCTTCGTCGCCAGCACCGTCCACGAGGACCGCATCGCCCGGAAGCGCCGGCTCTCGGACTTCGCCGTGCTGTACCGCACCAACGCCCAGTCGCGCGTGATGGAGGAGGTCTTCATCAACTACAAGATCCCCTACAAGATCGTCGGCGGCGTCCGGTTCTACGAGCGGCGCGAGGTCAAGGACATGCTGTCCTACCTGCGGCTCGTCCACAACCCGTACGATTCGGTCGCGCTGCGCCGCGTCATCAACGTGCCCACGCGCGGCATCGGGACCGGGACCTGGCAGAAGATCGAGGAGCGGGCCACCATCACCAACAAGGCGCTCTGGGACGTCGTGAGCGGCGAACTGGCGGGAATCGACGGCGTGCGCCCGACCACGCGCAAGTCCGTCCAATCCTTCGTGACCCTGATCGCGCACCTCCGGGGCAAGCGCGAGGAGTACGGCGTCACCAAGATCCTCGACGAGATCATCGAGAACACCGGCTACATCCGGGAGCTGGAAAAGGAGCGGACGGTCGAGGCGCAGGGCCGGGCCGAGAACATCAAGGAGCTTCTGACGGTCACGCAGCAGTTCGAGGCGACCTCGGAGGACAAGTCACTCCAGGCCTTTTTGGAGCAGACCGCGCTCATCGCCGACATCGACACGCTCCAGGACGGCGACGGCGGCGACGCCGTCACCATGATGACCCTCCACTCGGCCAAGGGCCTGGAGTTCCCGGTCGTCTTTCTGGTCGGCCTGGAGGAGGGCGTCTTCCCCCACGCGCGCTCGATGCAGAGCGACAAGGAGATGGAGGAGGAGCGGCGCCTCGCCTACGTCGGCATCACGCGCGCCAAGGAAGAACTGCACCTGTCGTTCGCCGCCCGGCGTACCATCTTCGGCTCCACCCAGGTCAACCAGATCAGCCGGTTCGTGCGCGAGGTGCCCGAGGAGCTGTTCAAGGCCACCGGGGGCCGGCGCCCGGCGGCCATCGGCGGGGGCGCCCGCGTGCTGGGCCGCTGGTCCCGCGACGAATACTCCCAGGTGCCCTCCTGGGACGATGCCCGCACGGGCGCGACCCGCGCCGCCCCGCAGGCGCGCCCCAAGCCCGCCGGCAGCGGCGGACAGGGCTTCAAGATCGGCGAAAAGGTCAAGCACGCCGTGTTCGGCAAGGGTGTCGTCCTATCCTGTGTCGGCGAGGGCGACGACGCCGAAGTGACCGTCGCCTTCCCCAACGGCGGCGTGAAAAAGCTCCAGGCCGGGTTCGCGCGCCTGGAGAAGGTGTAGGCCCGCGGAAAGGCGATGCCGCAGGACCAACTCTTCAAAGAACTGCTGCGCGCCTTCTTCCGGGAGTTTCTGGAACTCTTCTACCCGGACGTTGCCGCCCGGCTCGACTTCGGCAGAGTCACCTTCCTGGACAAGGAGACGTTCACGGACCTGCCGGAGGGCAGCCGCCGCGAGGCCGATCTGGTGGCGCAGGTGTATAGCCTGGACGGACAGCCGGAATTGATTCTGGTGCATGTGGAGGTGCAGACGCAGCGGCGCAGCGAGTTCGCCTATCGGATGTTCGAGTACTACGTGCTGCTGCGTCTGCGCCACAAGGTGCCGGTCTTCCCGGTCGTCGTGTACCTTGCGCCGGGCGCCGGCGGCGTGGTCGAGGAGCGGTACGAGGAAACGCTCTTCGGCCGCAACGTACTGACCTTCCGGTACCAGGCGGTCGGCCTGCCGGACCTGCCGTCAGACGACTACCTGGAGCAGGACAACCCGCTCGGCGCCGGCCTCAGTGCTCTGATGCGCCCGGGGCGTACCGGCCCGGCACTGCGCAAGGCGCTCAGCCTGCGGCGTACCGAAGAGAGCGGCCTGGACGAGGCACGCAAGTCGCTCCTGGTCAACCTGATTGACATGTACCTCCGGCTGAACGCGCAGGAAGAGACGGAGTTCCGACAGCTACTTGGTCAACCCGGTTTCGAGGAGGTAAAGCAAGTGGTCACCAGTTTTGAACAGCGGGGTATCGAGCAAGGTATCGAGCAGGGCATTGAACGAGGCATCGAGCGGGGCATCCATGAGGGGATCGTCCGGGGCAAGCGCGACACGCTGCTCAAAATCGCCCACAGCAAATTCGGCGAGCTGACGGCGGATCTGAGCGCGGCCATCGAAGGCGCAGGGACCGCGGAGGAGCTGGACCTGCTTTTAGAGCGAGTCATGGACGCGGCTACCCCGGCCGACGTGACGGGTCGGCAGGACGGGACTGCTTGAGTTCCGTCGCCTGGACAAGGATGAACCACGGGAGACCCATCGCTTGATAGATACCGACCACAATGACTCGGCTCTGCTGCCCCTGCTGTTTTTGGGCGGGGCGAAGACCTGGGAGATGCCCCAGCTCCCCAGCCTGAACAAACTGCCCGCCCGCGCGACGCTGATCCCCTACCCTTCGGCGGAGGCGGCCCTGCGCGGCGAGCGCGAAGCTTCGCCGTGGTTCCACAGCCTGAACGGGACCTGGGACTTCAAGCTGAAGGCGTGTCCCGAAGAGGCGACGACGGCCGAAACGGGGAGCCCCGAGGGCTGGGCGCTCATCACCGTCCCGGGCAACTGGACGATGCAGGGATGGGGCCGGCCGCAGTACACCAACGTCCAGATGCCGTTCAAGCACGAGCCGCCGCACGTCCCGGAGGAGAATCCGACCGGCATCTACCGCACCCGTTTCCGGCTGCCCGACGGCTGGGACGGCCGGCGCATCGTGCTGCACTTCGGCGGCTGTGAAGGCGTTCTGTACGTCCATGTCAACGGGCGCGCCGTCGGGCTGAGCAAGGACGCCCGTACGCCTGCCGAGTTCGACGTGACGGAGTTCCTGCGCCCGGACGGCGGCGAGAACGAGCTGATCGCCGCCGTGGTCCAGTGGTCGGACGCCTCGTTCATCGAGGACCAGGACCACTGGTGGCAGGCCGGCCTGCACCGTGACGTCTTTCTGTACGCGACCGGCCGACCGCACCTCCAGGACGTGTTCGCGCGCGGCGACCTGACCGACGACCTGCGCGACGGGATGTTGCGCGTCGTGGGCAAGGTCGGCTTCTCCGGCGAGCGCCACGACGACTGCTCCCTTACGGTGCGGCTGTACGACCCCGACGGCCGCGCCATCCTGGAGCGGCCGTCGGTCACCACAAAGGACACCCCCAAAACGCCCTGGGGCGAAGCGCGGAAGGCGCGCACCGAGATCAGCCTGGAAGAGCGCGTCCGCGCGCCGCGCCTGTGGTCGTCGGAGGCGCCGCACCTGTACACCCTCGTGGTCACGCTCCACACGCCGGACGGCGGCGAGGAGAGCACGAGCTGCCGGATCGGGTTCCGGCGCGTCGAGATCCGCGACCGCCAGCTCCTGATCAACGGTAAGCCGGTCCTGATCAAGGGTGTCAACCGCCACGACCATGACGACACCACGGGCAAAGCCCTGAGCCGGGACGTCATGGAGGCGGACGTCCGCCTGATGAAGCAGTTCAACGTCAACGCCGTCCGCACGTCGCACTATCCGAACGACCCGTACTGGCTGGACCTGTGCGACCGATACGGCCTGTACGTCATCGACGAGGCCAACATCGAGGCGCACGCCTTCTACCGCGAGCTGTGCCGCGATCCACGCTACACCGCCGCGTGGGTCGAGCGCGTCCGCAACATGGTGGAGCGCGACAAGAACCACCCCTGCGTCATCGCCTGGTCGCTGGGCAACGAGAGCGGCTACGGCCCCAACCACGACGCCGCGGCGGGCTGGGCGCGCGGCGCGGACCCGTCGCGGCTGCTGCACTACGAGGGAGCTATCGCGAACTGGGGCGGCGGCGAAGGCTGGAACGGCGGCTATCGCGCTTCGGACCTTGTCTGCCCCATGTACGCCTCCATCGACAGCATCGTCCGCTGGTCCGAGGAGGGGAAGGGGCACCGGCCCCTGATCCTGTGCGAATACTCCCACGCGATGGGCAACTCGAACGGCAGCCTCGCCGACTACTGGGCCGCCTTCGAGA
>CADCTO010000681.1 GCA_902805585.1 uncultured Armatimonadota bacterium
AACGATGGCGTTCGCCACCGCGTCCGGTATCATCTTCCCCTCGTTGATGACGCGCGCCGACCGCGCCAGGTCCGAGTCCTCCGTCGCGATGATGCGCCGGAGGATGTCCCCCGACGCGATGTGCGGGACCCCCCAGCGCGCGGCCAGCAGGGAACTCTGCGTCCCCTTGCCCGCGCCGGGCGGCCCCGTCAGCACGATCCGGCGCACGAAGCAGGCGTCCCGTTCACCGGGCGCCGGCGCGTGCGAAGCCCCCGCCCGTCTGGCCGGACGCCTTGATAAAGCCCTCGTAGTTGCGCATCGCCATCTGCGCCTCGATCGCCTGCATCGTCTCCAGGGCGACGCCCACGACGATCAGCAGCGACGTGCCGCCCACGAGCGTGACGGTCGAAACGCCCGTCCACTGCGGCGCCCAGTACTGGATCAGCGCGATGCCCGCCAGGAAGACGGCCGCCGCCAGCGTGATGCGGGTCAGGACCCGGTCCAGGTAGACCGCCGTGTCCTTGCCGGGGCGGATGCCCGGGATGAACGAGCCGTACTTCTTCAGGTTGTCCGAGATGTCGTTGGTGTCGTACTGGATCGCCGTATAGAAGTACGTGAAGAACAGGATCAGCAGCGCGTAGATCAGCGACGCCCACCCGCTCCGCCCCGGCTCCAGCCACCGCGTCGCGTCCTGCACGAACTGCCCGAACGGCGTCGTCGGCGGGAGGAACTGGGCAAACGTCGCCGGGAAGTACAGGATGCTCATCGCGAAGATGACCGGGATGACGCCGGCCGTGTTCACCTTGAACGGCAGGAACGACGACCCGCCCTGGCTCATCCGGTTGCCGACGATGCGCTTGACGTGCTGGACGGGGATCTTGCGCGTCCCCTGCGTCATGTAGATGATGGCGACGATGGTCGCCAGGAACAGCACCAGGACCGCGAGCACGGCGAACGGCGAGACGGCCCCGACCCGCACCAGCTCGATGGTCTGCGTGATCTGCTGCGGGATCGAGACCATGATCCCCACGAAGATGATCAGCGAGACGCCGTTGCCGATGCCCTTCTCGGTGATCTGCTCGCCGAGCCACATCAGGAACATCGTGCCGGCGGTGAGCGTGATCACGACCGTGATCGTCGTCCACAGCCCGCCCTGGATCGCGCCGCTGCGGGCGAACAGCGTGTGCAGGCCGAGCGCCTGCACGATGGCCAGCCCGATGGTCGCGTAGCGGGTGTATTTGGAGATCTGCTTGCGCCCGCTCTCCCCCTCTTTGGACAGCGCCTGGAGCTGCGGGATCGCGACGGTCAGCAGCTGCATGATGATGGACGCGTTGATGTACGGCATGATCCCCATCGCGATGATGGAGAACTTCTTGAGCGCGCCGCCGGAAAAGACGTCGAGCGCCCCGAACAGGGTGCCGGACTTCAGCAGCTCATCGATCTTGTCGTGGTTCACCCCGGTGGCCGGGATGTGCAGTGCCAGGACGTACACGGCGAACATCAGGAAGACGAACTGAACCCGCTTCCTGAGCTCCGGCACGGCCATCGCCGCGATCAACTGTTCCAGCATCTTCCTTCTCGCTTTCGCGCAAGGGCGCGGCAGCCGGGGCCGCGGCCCTGCCGGGCTAGACCCGCTCCGCCGTGCCGCCCAGGGCGGTGATCTTTTCCTGGGCCGACTTGCTAAAGTGGTGGGCGCGCACGGTCAGCGCTTTGGTCAGCCTGCCGTCGCCCAATACCTTTACGCCGTCTCGGAGTGCGGATATCACCCGCTGCTGCAGCAATATTTCCGGCGTCACCGTCGCGCCGGCCTCGAAGCGCTCCAGGTCGCCGAGCTTCACCAGGGAGTACTCGGTCTTGTGGTGCAGATTCCGCGCGCCCGGCCCGACCTGGCCCCGCTGCTTCGGCAGGCGGCGGTGGAGCGGCGTCTGGCCGCCTTCGAAGCCGACCTTGCTCTGGCCGCGGGACTTGTCGCCCTTGTGGCCGCGCCCCGAGGTCTTGCCGTGGCCCGAACCCGGCCCGCGCCCGATGATCTTTTTGCGCCGCGCCGTGCCCGGCGCCGGCTTCAGGTCCCCGAGTTCCATTACTGCTCGCCTCCGTCTTCGTCCGCCACGGTCTCGAACTCGACCAGGTGCTGCACCTTGAACACCATCCCGCGCACGGCGGCGTTGTCGGGCCGCACCACGGTCGCGTTCAGCCGCCGCAGGCCCAGCGCCTCGGCGGTCGCGCGCTGGCTCTTCTCGTAGCCCGTCGGGCTGCGCTTGAGCGTGATCTTAAGCTGCGGCATCGCCGGTCACCCCCTGCTCGGTCGCCGTCGTCGTGGTCGGCGGAGTCGCCAGCGCCGGCGCGGCGTCCACGGCGGCGGCCGCCGCACCCGCACCCGCGCCGTCGAAGCGGGCGCCGCGCCGTATCTCCTCGACCGTCTTGCCGCGCAGCCGCGCGATGTCCTCGATGGTCTTCAGGCTCTTGAGCGCGTTGATGGTCGCCCACGCGTTGTTGACCGGGTTGCTCGCGCCCAGCGACTTTGCCAGGACGTCCTTGACGCCCGCGACTTCCAGCAGCGCGCGGACCGCGCCGCCCGCCACGACGCCCGTGCCCGGCGCGGCCGGGCGGAGCATCACCTGCGACGCGCCGTGGTTCGCCAGAATCTCGTGCGGCAGCGTGCCGTCGACCATCGGGACGGTGATCAGGTTCTTCTTCGCGTCCTCGACGCCCTTGCGGATCGCGTCGGGGATCGCGCGGGCCTTGCCGATGCCCGCGCCGACGTGGCCGTTGCCGTCGCCGACCACGACCAGCGTGCTCCAGCTCATCGTGCGCCCGCCCTTGTGGGTCTTCTGCACCTTGTTCGTGCGCACGACGCGCTCTTCCAGGTTCAGTGTATCCGGATTGATCCGTGCCATGACTTGTCCTTTAGAATTCCAGGCCGCCTTCACGGGCGGCTTCGGCGAGCGCCTTGATGCGCCCGTGGTACAGGTAACCGCCGCGGTCGAAGACGACCCGGTCGATCCCCGCGGCCTTGGCCCGCTCGGCGACGAGGCGGCCGACCGCCTGCGCGCCCTCGACGTTGCCGCCGTTCCCCGCGTCCTTGAGCGACGCGTCCAGCGAGGAGGCCGCGGCGAGGGTGTGGCCCCTGGCGTCGTCGACCAGCTGCGCGTAGATGTGCAGGTTGGAGCGGTACACGTTCAGCCGGGGCCGCTCGGCACTCCCGAACACCCGCTTGCGGACGCGCACGTGCCGCTGCTTCCGCGTCTCGTTCTTGTTGCTCTGCATGTCGGTGTGTCCTCGGGCGGCCGATTTCCG
>CADCTO010000682.1 GCA_902805585.1 uncultured Armatimonadota bacterium
TCGCGAACGTCCCGCAGGAGGGCACGCGCTTCGGACCGTACCGCCTGACGGCGGCGGGGCGCGTCCACCGGCTGCGCGTCTCGTCCAACCTATCGCAGTCGGCGGCCTGGGTGCAGGCCGTTATCGAGACCGGGGACGCCGGCGAGTTGTTCGACACGGCGGGCGAGCTCTGGGACGAGACCGGCTACGACAGTGACGGCGCCTGGCACGAGTACCAGCTCCAGTCGCAGTCGGACTTCCGGCTGGCCCGCGAGGGGGACGTCTACGTGCGCGTGTACGCGGAGCCCGACACGGCAACGGCCGCGGCCGCGACCGTGACCTTCGCCATCGAGGAGGGCGTGCTGTATCCGACCTACCTGGGCTCGTTCGGCGCGCTGTCGCTCGTGCTCGGGGTCGCGTTTTTTCTGACCGGGGCGGCGGGCGCGACGCAGCAGACGTGGCAGGGCATGGGCAGCCGGGGCGGGGTGGGCGGATCATGAGTCCCGGCCACCGGATCGGCGCGGCCGTGCTGCTGGCGCTGCTGGCCGTGACCTGGCTGGCCTCCGTCTACGGCTGGGGCCTGCGCTCGACGGCGGTCGCGGACGCACGCATCCGGGAAAAGCGCCGGAGCGTGCGTACCGGCAGCAGCGGGTACCGCCCCTACGGCGGGGGCGGCCCACGTTACGGGAAGTAGGCGAGAGGCGGTACATAGAGCCGGGACGTCTGGAGGAATGTGTGAGACCAAAAACGACCTTGCAGAAGATGGGGACCCTGGGCGCGGCGCTCGCCGGGAGTGCCGCAGCGGCGTGGGCGCAGGGGGCGGACGCGGCGGGGCGCTCGCGCCCGACGCTGCTGGACAACATCCTGTCCACCCTGCTGTTCGGCCTGATCGGCGTCGTGCTGGCGATCCTGGGCTTCAAGCTGTTCGACCTGGTGATGCGGCACAACATCGAGCAGGAGATCTTCGAGCACAAGAACATGGCGGCGGCCCTCATGGCCGGCGCCGTGGTGCTGGGCGTCTCGCTGATCGTGGCCGCGACCCTGCTGGCGGACTGACCGGGCGGAACGCATGGCGGCACCCACGCTGACGGGGGAGGAGGTCGCCGGCGCGCCGGCTGCCCCCGCGCTCTCCGTCCAGGAGCGCGCCGAGGCGCTGACGCTGCTCGGCACGGTCTTCCTGGTCGCCGCCTGCGGGCTGATCTACGAGCTGCTGATCGCGACGATCTCGTCGTACCTGTTGGGCGGCAGCGTCACCCAGTTCTCGCTCTGCATCGGCACGTTCATCGGCGCGATGGGGCTGGGCTCGTACCTGTCGCAGTTCGTCCAGCGCGGCCTGCTGCGCCTGTTCCTGCTGACCGAGATCGCGCTGAGCCTGGTGGGCGGCTTTTCCGCGTGGGTCCTGTTCGCCGCCTACGCGGCGGCGGGCCCCTGGTACTACGGCGCGCTGTTCGGCCTGCTGGTCCTGATCGGCGGCCTGACCGGGCTGGAGCTGCCGCTGCTGACGCGCCTTTTGCACCGCTACGGCGCCTTGCGCACGATCATCGCCCAGGCGCTGTCGTTCGACTATGTCGGCGCGCTGCTCGGTTCGCTCGCCTTCCCCCTCCTGCTGCTGCCCGCTCTCGGCACCACCCGGACCGCATTCCTGGTCGGCCTGCTGAACGTCGGCGTCGCTGCCTACAACGTGTGGGTGTTCCGCCACCGGCTGCGCGCCCCGGCCGCGCCGTTCGCGCTGTGCGGCGCGCTCGCCCTCACGCTGGTCGGCGGGTTCGTCGTGGCGGAGCGCGCCTCCGCGCTGTTCGAGCGACGGCTGTACGAGGACGAGATCGTCCACACGGAGCAGACGCGCTACCAGCGCATCGTGCTGACGCGCTGGCGCGACGACCTGCGGCTGTTCCTGGACGGCAACCTGCAGTTCTCCTCGAAGGACGAATACCGCTACCACGAATCGCTCGTCCACCCGGCCCTGGCGCTGTCCCGCTCGCGCGAGGACGTGCTGATCCTGGGCGGCGGCGACGGGCTCGGCATCCGGGAAGTACTGAAGTGGCCGGACGTCCGCCGTGTCACCCTCGTGGACATCGACCCGGCCATGACACGCCTGGGCCGCCGGTACCCGGCCGTCGCCCGCCTGAACGGCAACGCCTTCGAGGACGGGCGCGTCCACGTCGTCCACGAAGACGCGTATAAGTACCTGGAGCGAGGCGACAGCCTTTATGGCGTCATCATCGCGGACTTGCCGGACCCGAACAACGAGGCGCTCGCCAAGCTCTACTCGCGCGAGTTCTACCGGCTGGCGCGGCGGCGGCTGGCGCGGGGCGGCGTGTTCGTGACGCAGGCCACGTCCCCGTTTTTCGCCCGTGACGCCTTCTGGTGCGTGTCCCGGACGCTGCGTGACGCCGGCTGGAAGACCACGCCGTACCATGCGTACGTTCCCTCGTTCGGCGACTGGGGCTTCCTGCTGGCCGCGCCCGACCGCTCCACCGTCAAGGGCAAGCGGGACTATGCCCTGCTGTGCCTGCTCTGCGAGAACGGGCTGCGCCGCGGCGAGGTCCACCGCTGCGACGTCGGCGACTTCGACCCGGCGGCCGGGCGCCTGTCCATCCTGGGCAAAGGCCGGGGGCAGCAGAAGGAGCCGGTAGACCTTTCCCCGGAGACGGTCGCCGCCCTCTGTGACTACCTCCTGGCCCGAGGCAACCCGGCCGCCGACGCGCCGCTGTTCGTGCATGCCGCCCGCTGGGGCGACGGGACGCAGCGGCTCGCGGGGGCGGGGGTGGCGCAGATCGTCGGGGACTACTCCCGGCGCGTCCTGGGGCGGCCCGTCAACGCGCATGCGCTGCGGCACATGGCGATAACGGCCTACCTTGATGCATCGGGCGGGGACGTGCGCGGGGCGCAGAAGCTCTCCCGCCATGCGGACCTGCGCACCTTGCAACTCTACGACCACGGGCGCGAGGACCTGCAGAAGAAGGCGACGCTCACCCTGTCGCGGATTCTGAGAGGGGGCAAGGCATGACGACGCAGACAGCGAAGCGCGGTCCGGGCCGACCGCCCAAGCCGAAGGCGGCGCCGGGCCGCAAGTTCGCGCAGGTGACGGTGCAGCTGCCGCCCGATCTGGTGGCCGACCTGGACCGGGAGGCCGAAGCCGAAGGGGCCGGCAGCCGCTCCGAGCTGATCCGGCGGGCCTGCGCCGAGATGCTGCGCCGGCGCGAGAAGCGCCGGGCGGGCGGGATTTGACGCCGGGGAGGCCGGGGAAGGCCGACCCGCACGGGGACGGATCGAGGAGGATACCGATGGACGAGC
>CADCTO010000683.1 GCA_902805585.1 uncultured Armatimonadota bacterium
ACCGGGCCGCCGAGATGCTCAAGATCGGTGAGAAGTTCCTGGTGAACAAGCCGCTCGTCACCTTTGTGGCCGAGGACACGCGCACGGCGTTCCGCGCGGGCCTGAACTGGCTGGATCAGGCCGGGCGGACGGAGGAGTGGGAAGTCCAGTTAAAGCCGCGCAAAGGCGACGCGTTCCCGGCCGCCCTGTCCGTGGTGATGGATCGGGACGCCAGCGGCAGGCCCGCCACCCTGCGCTGGCTGCTGCGCGACATCACCGCGCGCAAGCAGGCCGAGGCGGAACGCCTTCATCTGGTCCGCGAGCAGGAGGCGCGCATCGAGGCCGAAGCGGCGAGCAGCCGCCAGGCGTTCCTGGCCGACATCAGCGGCGCGCTTGGCGGCACGCTGGACGACGAGGCGATGCTGGAGAACGTCGCGAGGCTGGCCGTGCCGACTCTGGCCGACTGGTGCGTCGTGGACCTGCGCGGCGACGACGTTTCGCCGCGGCGCTCTGCCGCCGCGCACACCGCCGCGTCGAAGCGGGACTTGCTCACGCGGATGGCGCGTGACTACGGCGGTGGCGGCGGCGGTGGCGGCGATACCGGCAGCGGGTCCGGGGTCGCTCAGGTGCTGCGGACCGGGCAGCGGCTGTTCCTGTCCGAGATGACCGACGAGGAGCTGGTCTCGATGGCCGAGGATGACCGCCATGCGGACCTGCTTCGCCGCCTGGGGCTGCGCTCCTACCTGATCCTGCCGCTGACGGCCCGGGGCCGGATGCTCGGCACGCTCTCGCTCGCGCTGGCGGAGTCCGGACGCTTCTTCGACAAAGACGGCATCGATCTCGCCGAAGAGGTCGCGCGCCGCGTGGCCGTTTCGGTCGACAACGCCCGCCTGTACCGGGAGGCGCGCACGGCGGAGCAGCGTTCGGAGGAGTCGCTCGCGCTCCTCGAAACCGCGCTTGCGGGCGCCCCGTCGGGGTTCGCCTTCGTGGACACCGATTTCCGCTACCGCAACATCAACCCGGCGCTGGCCGAGATGAACGGGCTTTCGGTGGAGGATCACCTGGGCCGGACGGTGGCGGAGGTCGTGGGGGCCGGCGTCTGGGCGCAGGTCGAGCCGCTGCTCCGGCGGGCGCTCGACGGGGAAACGCTGCGGGAGCAGGAAATCACGACGGAGCCGGCCGGGCACCCGGACGCGGTCGCGCACGTGCTTGTCTCGTATTACCCCATGCGTGTCCGCGAGCAGATCGTCGGCGTTGGCATCACGCTCAGCGACATCACCGAGCGGAAGCAGACCGAAAAAGCCCTGCAGGTCGCCTTCGAGCGCGAGCACCGGATCGCCGACGTGCTCGAGCGCGTCCTGGTCGTCCCCATCCCGCCCGACGCCTTCGCGGGCCTTTCCGTGGAGACGCGGTACAAGTCGGCGCTGAACGAGGCCCGTGTCGGCGGCGACTTCTACGACGCGTTTACGCTCAAGAACGGCAAGATCGCGTTCGTCGTGGGCGACATGTCCGGCAAGGGGCTGAAGGCGGCGACACGGACCGCCGAGATCAAGTACGCCCTGCGCGCCTTCCTGTGGGAAGACCCCGACGCGTCCCGGGCGCTGGCCCGCCTGAACGACTTCCTGTGCAGCGACGGGATGCCGGCCGACCACGCCAGCGACGCGTTCACGGTTCTGTCACTGGCGGTGGTGGACCCGGTCACCGGGGAAGCCGTCTTCACGGTGGCCGGCGCGGAGCCGCCCCTGATCCTGCGCGCGGACGGGACGACGGTCATGGCCGAGGCGGGCGGCGCGCTGCTCGGCTACCAGCCGGGCGAAACTTACGAGACGACCACACTGCGCCTGAACCCCGGGGACACGATCCTGCTCGTGACGGACGGAATCACCGAAGCGCGCCGCGGCACGGATTTCCTCGAATACGAGGGGATGGTCGCGCTCGCCCAACAGGCGCTACCCGGCACGGTTCAGGAGATAGGGCGGGCGATCCTCGAAGGCGCGGAAGCGTTCACCGGGGGCCAGTTCCACGACGACGTCTGCCTGCTGCTCGCCCGCCTGGAACCTTCCTGACACCTATCCCCCGGAACCTATCCCCCCTGCCCCCTTCCCTGACAAGCCCCTCCGGGGAGGGAAGGGGGAGCCAGTCACCGCCTCCTGGCGATCCTGCGCGCGGGAAGTGGGGAAGAGACAACCACGGTACAACTCGCCTTGCCTTCGCCGCTGGCTCCCCCTTCCCTCCCCGGAGGGGCTTGTCAGGGAAGGGGGCAGGGGGGATAGGTCACTGGGCCGTTCGGACCAGTTCCGTCAGGGCGGCCGGGTCGGTCGTGGGCTCCAGGCATTTGGTGGCGACGCACACATAGGCGATGGGCTCCGCAGGGAGCGGATGGCCCAGGTTCTCGATGTGCGCGCGGTCGTCGGCGTTGGTCGGGTCCAGCGGCTGAACGAGCCGCTCGAAACGGTAGGGGCGTTGGGCCGCCTGAAGCAGCGTCTGCGTGCGCGGGTCCGCCAGCGGGCCGAGGACGTGGACGAGGATCGGCTGGAGGAGCGCCCGCTCCGAGGCGAGCGCGAAGCTCGAGGCGAAGAACCCGAGCTGGCCCAGGGCCGGCAGGAACGCCTGGAGGGTGCGGTGCGCCAGGCGCGCGTGCTCCTCCTCGCCGGTCGCCAGGAACGTGCGCAGCAGGCCGTCCGCGGTCTGCATGTTGTCGGTCAGGTCCTTGGCCGGATACTTCATGTTGCCGACCGCGTCGGGCCGCGCCGGGCCGTCGAACAGGCCGCCCCCGCGCGGGTCCTCCAGGTGCCCGCGTATCCACACGGCGATCTCCTCCGCCCGGTCCAGATACAGCGCCCCCTGGCCCGCCTCGTACAGGTCCAGGCACGCGCCCATCATCTCTGAGCCGTCCGAAAGCAGCCCGACCGGCGCGGGTTCCTCGCCCTCCTTGGTCAGGTAGTGCGCGTACGCCCCTTCGTCCTTGCGGAAGCGGTTCAGCAGCATGTCGATGGCGAGCTTGGCCTTGGCCAGCGAGATGCCGTTTCCGGTCGCCTGCCACCAGGCGATGTGCGCGCGGGCGGCCAGGGCGTTCGGCCCACAGAAGATCGTCGGGTCCACCCGGGGCGGGTTCCACTCGGAGCGCTCGGCCACGGGCTGCGCGTAGTACTCCGGGTCCGCGTACTGCGAGCCGCCCCAACCGCTCGCGCCCACGTCGTAGAGCGTGGCGTCCAGGTACTGGAGCGTCTTGGCCGCCGCCCCCTTCCAGCGCTCGTCGCCCAGCACCTGGTACGCGTTCG
>CADCTO010000684.1 GCA_902805585.1 uncultured Armatimonadota bacterium
TCCTGCCCTTCGATCATTCGCGCCTTGCGCCTGGTGATGGGATGTTGCGCGCCATGGCGCACGTGCAGGATGGACACCGTCGGCGCGTCCATCTCGCCGCCCTCGTTTATCGAGAACAGCACCCGCAAGGCCGGGCCGCCCGACGTGCGGCGGTACAACAGTTGCCGTGTCTCGTGGCGGAAGCGCGCTTGTTCGGCGATCACGGCGTAGCGGCGCGGGTTCTCGGCGAGCGAAGCGATGGCAGCGAGCAACCCTTCCCGCCACTCCCTTGCCAACTCCACTCGGGTCAACTGCTCCAGGCGAAGCAGTCAACTGCTCCAGGCGAAGCAGTTGTGCGTCGATTTCCCGCGCCGCACGTGGCTGGACGCGCAGGGCGTACCGTTTGCGCGCTTCTTCGTCACTCACGCGGCCTTGTCCGGTGCGTAGCGCGCCTCAGAGCGTGCCCGCAGATCCCGGGCAAAGTCCTCGAAGGGTATCCCCTGGCCGGCCTCCATCTGGGCGAAGGCTTCTTCAAGGGCGGTGTCCAGGTCGTCCTCATCCACCGGGGGCGCAGTGGCGAGCACGGCGTCCTCGATCGCGGAGACCGCGAAGGCGTGGCGCTCGCCTTCGGGCAGGGCCGCGAGGTGCGCGGCCAAACGGTCGGGCAGGTGGATCGTGATGGTCATGGTCGTCTCTCCTGGAGTTTACACCAGTCTGTGCTGCGGCTCACTTGCTCCATTGCCTGCTTGCGTTTAGCGCGCCTGCGACAACGGATCGCAATCCCTGAGTCCATTATACACTTGGCGCGGCGGCCGCGACCGGGCGGGCAGGGAACGGCCTCCGCGTCCGCACGGGTATCGCAGAAGGAGGTACGCAATGGCCTGGGTCTATCTGGTGATCGCCGGTCTGTTCGAGGTGGCGTGGGCCATCGGGCTCAAATACACCGAGGGGTTCACGCGGCTCTGGCCGAGCGTGGCGACCATAGCGGCGATGCTCGTGAGCTTCGGCTTTCTGTCCCAGTCGCTGAAAACGCTCCCCGTCGGGACGGCCTACGCGGTGTGGACGGGCATCGGGGCGGTCGGCACGGCGGTGCTGGGGATGACCCTGTTCGGCGAAAGCCACGAGTGGCCCCGCCTCGTCTGCATCCTGCTCGTCGTGGCCGGCATCGCGGGCCTGAAGGTGTTCTCGGGGCATTGACCCACCCCCCGGCCCCCTCCCTCGGAAGGAGGGGGAGAGACAGGGAAACGGGGGGCCGGGACTGCCCACATCCGCCTCGGTAGTCTCGTCCCCTCCCCCTCCTTCCGAGGGAGGGGGCCGGGGGGTGGGTACAATAGACCTGTGAAGGCACCTGTCCGTGATGCGTCCGATCCGGCCGCCATTGAGGAGGCGGCGGCGCTGCTGCGCGCGGGGCGGCTGGTGGCGTTCCCGACGGAGACGGTGTACGGCCTGGGCGCCCACGCGCTGGACGGAGAGGCCGTGGCGCGGATTTTCGCGGCGAAGGGGCGGCCGGCTTCCAACCCCGTGATCGTGCATGTGGCGGATGTGGACGGCGCGCGGGCTCTGGCCGGGCAGTGGCCGCCGGTCGCGGGGGCGCTCGCGGAACGCTTCTGGCCGGGGCCGCTTACCCTCGTCGTGCCGAAGGCGGCGGCCGTGCCGGATGGGGTGACGGCGGGCGGGCCGACGGTGGGCCTGCGCGTCCCGGCGCACCCGGCGGCGCTCACCCTGTTGCGGGCGGCCGGGGTGCCGGTCGCGGCGCCGAGCGCGAACCGGTCCATGGAGGTGTCGCCGACCACGGCCCGGCACGTCGCCGATTCGCTGGGCGACGCGGTGGACCTGATCCTGGACGGCGGGCCGACGCGGGTCGGGCTCGAATCCACGGTGTTGGACGTCACGGTTTCGCCGCCGCGCATCCTGCGCCCCGGCATGGTGACTCAGGGGTTGTTGCGCCAAGCAGGGGTGGACGTGGCGACCGGCCCGGCAAGCGGGGGCGCCGCCCGTTCGCCTGGCCTGATGCTACGCCACTACGCCCCCAGGGTCCCGGTCGTTCTGATCGATGCATCGGGTCTCCTCGGTACTCTGCGCGCAGCAGACGGCGTGCTCTTCCTGGATCCACAGGCAGGGGACGGGCAGGCGGCGGCGAGGGCCATTGTCATGCCTTCCGATGCGGCGGGGTATGCGGCGCGCCTCTACGCCGCCCTGCGGGAACTGGACGAGGCGGGGGTGCGGCGTATCGTGGTCGAGGTCCCGCCGCGGGACGGCGACTGGATCGCGATCCACGACCGCCTGCGGCGCGCGGCGACCCGGGACGAAGACACGCAAGAACGAAATGGTGCATGATTTCAACAACGCCGTGGTGGTGATCGGAGGCGGCGCGGCGGGGATGCTGGCGGCGTACCGCGCGGCCGTGTGCGGGGCGCCGACGCTGCTGCTGGAAAAGAAGAACCGGCTGGGGACCAAGATCCTGATCTCGGGCGGGGGCAAGTGCAACGTGACGCACGCCGGGCCCATCGACGAGGTGCGCGCCCGCTTCCGCGTGAACGAGGGCCGCTTTTTGCGGCCGTCGTTCTTCCGGTTCACCAATGAAGACTTCGTGGACCTGCTGACGGCGAAGGGGATGCAGGTCTATACCCGCCCTGACGGCCGCATCTTCCCCGTCCCGCCCGGCGACGCCAAGGACGTGGTCGAGGTGCTCGAAGCCCACCTGCGCGACGCCGGGGTGCGCGTCTGGCTCGACGCGCCTGTGGTGTCCGTCGATGTCGAGGACGGCGCCGTCGCCGGGGTCACGCTCGAAAACGGCGACACCGTAGCGACGCGGCGCCTGATCGTGGCCGCGGGCGGATCGTCGTACCCGGCGACGGGCACTACGGGGGACGGCTGGCGGTGGATGGCGCAGGCCGGGCACACGCTGGTGCCGCTGCGGGCGGCGCTGGCCCCGCTGTACCTGGAGCCGACGCCGCCCGCCGACTGGTCGGGCGTCGCGCTGCGCGACTGCCTGCTGCGGGCCCGGCGCGCCGCGGTCGCGGACGGCGGCGGCGGACCGGGCAAGGAGCTGATGCGGTGGCGCGGCGACCTGCTGTGGACCCACAAGGGCGTTTCCGGGCCGACGGCGCTGGGTGTGTCGCGTGAGGTGGCGGAGGCTATTCCTGAAAGCAGTGTGGTCGAGGTGGATGTGCTGCCGGACGAGCCCTTCGAGCGCCTGACGGCCCGGCTGGTAGACTGGTGCCGGGCACACCCGCGGCGCGCGGTCACGGACTTCGTCGAGGAGGCGCTGCCCAACCGGCTCGTCCGCCCGCTGTTCGAGGCGGCAGGCGCGGACCCGGCCACGCGCGGGGCGTACCTGTCGCAGCGGGACCGCAACCGGCTGGTGCAGGCGCTCAAGGGCTGGGCGCTGGGCCGCGTGCGCCACGTGCCGCTGGAGCGCGGCGAGGTCGTCGCGGGTGGCGTGAGCCTGGACGAGGTGGATCCGCAGACGATGCGCTCGCGCAAGGTGCGCGGCCTGTACCTGTGCGGCGAGGTGCTCGACATCGCCGGCCCCGTCGGCGGATACAACCTGCAGGCCGCGTGGTCCACGGGCTATGTGGCCGGCGAGACGGCGGCCGCAGATCTGATGAAAGAGGAAAACCCTTCGGCATGAGAACGTTTACCAACCCCATCGTGACGTCGCGCGACGCCGCGGACCCGTGGGTGGTCTTCAAGGACGGCTGGTACTACCTGACCGCGACGCTGGACCCCGAAGGCGGGCTGTGGGTCTGGAAGTCCCGGACGCTGACCGGCATGGAAAAGGCCGCCCGGGTGAAGGTCTGGACCGCGCCTAAAGAAGGACCGCAGAGCCGGCAGATCTGGGCGCCGGAACTGCACTTCCTGCGGGGCAAGTGGTACCTGTATTACACCGCCAGCGACGGCACGGACCGCAACCACCGGCACTACGTCCTGGAGGCGGCGACCAGAGACCCGCAGGGCGCGTACGTGGACCGCGGCCGGGTCCACCCCGACCTGGACAGCTACGCCATCGACGGGTCGGTCCTGCAGGCACCAAACGGCCGCCTGTTCTGGCTCTATACCACGGGCAGCCTGGAGATCGCGCCGATGCGCGACCCGACCCGCGTGAGCGGCCCACGCGTCGCCATCGCGCGGGCGGACCGGGATTGGGAGGCCGGCTGGGTCGAGGCGCCGCAGGCTCTGGTCCATAAAGGGCGCGTCTTCGTGGTCTATTCGGCCGGCCACAGCGCCAAGCCCCACTACGTGCTCGGCCTGCTGACCCACACGGGTGGAGACTTCCTCGACCCGAAGTCCTGGGTGAAGCACCCGAGGCCCGTTTTCGAGCCGTACACCGGCCCGGAAGGCGCGGTCCACACCACGGGCCATTGCAGCTTCACCACGTCGCCGGACGGCCGCGAGGACTGGATCGTGTACCACGCGAAGGACACCACGACCGGCGGGTTCGGGGGACGGACGGCCCGCGCCCAGCGCTTCACCTGGGGCGCAAACGGCGTGCCGGTGTTCGGGCGACCGGTCCCTTCCGGTGTCCCCATCACGGCCCCGTCGGGCGAGGCCGGCTGAGCGGTGGAGGGATGCCCGGGCAGCGCCGCGGGTACAATGTGCGCATGAGAAGCAAAATGCATGTCGTCGGAAGTCTGCTGCTCCTGGGCAACGCCCTTGCGGCGGCGCCCGCCGCGCGCGCCCTGGAACCGGGCGAGATCGCGCTCGGCGGCGAGGTCGTTTTGCGGCTGCGCGTGCCGTCGGGCGGCTATACGCTCCAGCAGCGCGGCGACGTGGTCCAGCAGCGGCTCGTCGAGATCCTGTCGCTGGAGGACCTGGCGGCGGGGGACGTGGCCGTGCGAACGACGCGTTACGGACCGACCATCTACGTGCGCGACAAACAGCTTCTGACGGTGGACGGCCCGACCGCCCGCGCGGCGGGGGGAACCCCGGAGCAGATCGCGCCGGTGTGGGCGCGGCGGCTCGCGCAGGTCCTGCCCCGCGTCAATGTCCGCCGGAACCCCAACAACGAAACCGCGGCGGCGGCGGCACCTGCCACACCGCCCGCCGCCGCACCCGCGGGCCCGACGGCGCCCGCGGCGACGAAAGGAAAACGAGTGACGACAGAATCCGGATTGCAGTATGAGGACAGTGTTGAGGGCACGGGGGCGACCCCGAAGCCGGGCGATTCCGTGACCGTGCACTACGTCGGCACCCTCACGGACGGCACGAAGTTCGACGCCTCGACCGACCGCAACCAGCCGTTCACGTTCACCATCGGGCGCGGTCAGGTGATCAAGGGCTGGGACGAAGGCGTGATGAGCATGAAGGTCGGCGGCAAGCGCCGCCTGACGATCCCGCCGGACCTGGGCTACGGGGCGCGGGGCGCGGGCGGCGTGATCCCGCCCAACGCCACGCTGATCTTCGACGTGGAACTGCTGGGCGTCAAATGATGCGACGGTATCTGCCAAAGTATGCCCTGCCGCTCCTGTCCGCGGCCCTTCTGCTCGGCCTAGCGACCGGCTGCACCCGCGAGGAGCGCACGGCCGATGCCGCCCCGCCCGGCGACCACGGGGCCGGCAACGCCACGCCCGCCGACGCGATGGAGAAGCCCGGAGGGCGCGTGGCGGGGCCGCCCAGACCAGCCCCCGCTCCTGCCGGCGATGGCAAGTTGGTCACGACCGCGTCCGGCCTGAAGTACCAGGACCTCACGGTCGGGACCGGACCGAGTCCGAAGATGGGGCAGACGGTCACGGTCCACTACACCGGCACGCTGGAAGACGGCACGAAGTTCGACTCGTCACGAAACGGGGGCGAGCCCGTGCAGTTCGTGCTCGGCAGGGTCATCGAGGGCTGGAACGAGGGCCTCCAGACGATGAAAAAGGGCGGCCGGCGCAAGCTCATCATCCCCGGCAACCTGGCCTACGGCCCCGAGCCCCCGCCCGGCTCCGGCATCCCTCCCGACGCCACGCTGCTCTTCGACGTGGAATTGCTTGACGTGCAGTAGAAACCGGCAGGAACCCCTGGCGGGAACGGAGCCGGATCCTATGCCTGCCGAAGAACCCACATGGTCCGGTAGATCCCGCCCGGCATGCCGGACTGCCGTTCCGGCGTGCCGGGCGCAAAAGGCACGTCCCGCCGCGTTCCTGTCCCGGGGATGCTCTCTTTGTGCCTTTTCGCGGGTACGGTTCAGCGGCTTTGGCCGCACTGCACGCAGATCAGGGCGGGGCGCAGGCAATCGCCGTCGGGGATCATGGTATCCAGGTCACGGCGGACAGCCACGTTCATGGCGGCGCAGAAGTCACACTTGCCGCGCTCGGGTCGGAATCGGCCCAATGCTCTGATCGTGTGCATCTCCTGTTCACGGCGCGGGCCGATGACCTGATGCATCAGGCTGCGCACCCGCCGGTCCGTCTCGTTCTTCAGGGCGCGCTCGATGATCGGGTCGAGCGCGGGGTCGTCAGGCGTGCCGCCGTCTTCGAGGGTGTGCCAGGCGGCGAAGCGGACGCGCACGTCGGGGTCTTCGAGCATCCGGTACAGCGCCTCCCACACGGCGTCGATCCGCCGTCGGACGTGGCACGGGCATAGGTTCTCGGCCGCCTCGCACCGCTCGTCCGGGTCGTCGCTTTCGGACTTTCTTAAAAGCTCGGCGATCTGCTCGCGACCGGCCCGCCGCTCGCCCTGCTTGTAAACCGCCTTCTGGCGCTTGTTCATGCCGAACGTTCTGCGCATAACGACGCCTCCCGGTGCCCTATCGCCGGCGGAAGGGAAAAGATAAACCACGAAGGGCGTGTCTGTGGTTCGTCTTGATCCGCCGCACCGTTTCCGGCAGCGTGACGGTCGTTATCGGCGAGGGCGACAAAGGGTGATGGTCGCGGCATTCCCTGTCGCGGGCGGCCCTTCCTTCCGTCGGGGCCGGCGGCGTGCTCGGCAGAGCCGAGACGGCGAGAGGCGCCTGGACGGGTCGAACCTGGTCCGCTACACCAAGGGCACGCCACGGTCTACGCCGCGCCCGCGGTCGGCCCGCCCGGGAGCCGGTCCCTCCGATCGATCGGCGCTCCGCGCAGGCGCCGGGTCTCTTTTTTGCGTGGCATCGGCCACTACGGCTGTCAGCTGATGAACAATCAATGATAGAGTGTTAGCCTGAGGTCGCTTGGGAAGGTTGCGCCGTCTCCGGAAAGGGGAATCAAGCATGTCTCGCATCGCGCCGCCGCTACTACTGCCGTTGCCGCCGCTGCCGCCGCCCCGCCACTGGTTCGGACCCCTCTGCCTGATGCTGTCGCTGGCGCTGGCGCTGGCCGCCGCCCTGCCGGCGCCCGGCGCTCCTGCCCAGCCCGGGTCGCCGCCGGTGCCCAAGCCCCATCCGGAGGTGCAGGCGCTGCTGGATCAGGGAAGGGCGGCCCGGGCGGCTTCCGGGACGGAGGAGGCGCTGCGTTTGTACCAGGAAGCGCTGGAAAAGTCCCGGCTGCTGAACGACAGGGCGGGCGAAGGACGGGCACTGCTGGACATCGGGAACGTCTACAACGCCACCGGCCAGCCGCAGAAAGCGCTGGAGTTCCATCAGCAGGCGCTGCTCCTCTACCTGCAAGCGGGCGACAAGGCCGGCGAAGCCAACGCCCTGGGCAACATCGGGACAGACTACATCCTGACCGGCCAGCCGCAGAAAGCGCTGGAGTCGCTCCAACAGTCCCTCGCCCTGCTACGGCAACTGGGCAACAAGGCGAGCGAAGCGGTGGTGCTGGGTAACCTGGGGCGTTTCCATCAAAACAACGGTCAGCCGCAGAAAGCGCTGGAGTTCTATCAGCAAGCCCTTGCCCTGTACCGGCAGTCAGGCAACAAGAGGAGCGAAGCGTTGGTGCTGAACAACCTTGGGATTGCCTGCACCGACCTGCGCCAGCCGCAGAAAGCGCTGGAGTTCCATCAGCAATCCCTTGCCCTGTGCCGGCAGATCGGCGACAAGGACGCCGAAGCGGACGCCCTGGGCAACATCGGGACGGTCTATAAAGTCACCGGCCAGCCGCAGAAGGGTCTGGAGTTCCAACTGCAATCCCTTGCCCTGTGCCGGCAACTGGGCAACAAGAGGAAAGAAGCGGACGTACTGGGCAACGTTGGGGGCGCCTACGCTGACCTGGGCCAGCCGCAGAAAGCGCTGGAGTTTTTTCAGCAATCCCTTCCCCTGGAACGGCAGGTGGGCAACAAGAGGGGCGAAGCCAACGCCCTGAGCAACATCGGGAACGTCTACCGCCTTTCCGGCCAGCCGCAGAAGGGGTTGGAGTGGTTCCAGCAATCCCTCGCCCTTTTCCGGCAAGCAGGTGACAGGGCGGGCGAAGCGCTGGCGCTCAATAACCTCGGAGTTATCTACCGCGAAACCGGCCAGCCACAGAAGGCGCTGGAGTTTTTTCAGCAAGCCCTTGCCCTGTACCGGCAGGTGGGCAACAAGACGGGCGAAGCGACTGCGCTGTGGAGCCTCGCGGTCGTGCAGGACAAACGCGGAAGCGTCGTGGAGGCGGAGCGCTCTCTGCGGGACGCCGTGGCGCTCCTGGAAAGCGTCCGCGGTGAACTGGGCGGCCTGTCCGAAGCTAAGGTCAGTTTCCTCACCTCCAAACTGGGGACCTACCACCGCTACATCCAACTGCTGCTCAAACGGAACAAGCCCGCCGAGGCGTTCGCCGTGGCGCAGAAGACCAAGGCGCGCGCCCTGCTCGACCTCATGGCGAGCGGCCGGGTGGACATCGGCCAGCAGATGAGCGCCGCGGAGCGAGCGGAGGAGCAGGAACTGCGCGGGCGGGCCGACCGGCTCAACGTGCGGATGGTCCGCGAGGGCGTCGAGAACGAGGCGGGGGCCGGGAAGCGCTTCGCGGCGCTGAAGGACGAGCTGGCGCGGGCCGAAAGCGACTTGCAGAAGTCCAACGACCGCCTCTACGCCCGTCACCCCGACCTGGCAAGAAAGCGCGCCGCAAGGACCGCCACCCCCGCCGACGTCGCCGGGTTCCTGCCCGCCGACACGGCCCTGCTGGAATATGTGCTGCTCATCGTGGGGGACGGCAAGGAAGCCGAATACCGGAGTCTGTTGTTCGTGGTGACCCGGAAGGCGGGCAGAGCCGCGGGGGCGGCGGGGGTCGAGGTGAGGGCCTACTCCCTGCCGCTGGGGGGCGAGGTGCTGGCGAAGAAGGCGCGGGCCCTGCGCGCCGCCTGCGCCCACCCCGGCGAAGCGTATGCCGCGCAGTCCCGGGAGATGCACCGCCTGCTCCTGCCGCCCGCCGCGGCCCGGCAGTTGGCCGGCAAGAGGCGCCTCGTCGTCTGCCCCGACGGGCCGCTCTGGGACGTGCCGTTCGCCGCCCTGCGCGACGGGCGCGGCCGGTTCCTGTTGGAGCGCTTCGAGGTCGCCTACGCCTACAGCGCCACCGGCGCCCAAGCCGCCCTGCTGGCCGGGGCGCAGAAGCAGAAGCAGCAGCGACGCGGCCCCTCCTCAAAATCACTGGGGACGCTCCTGGCGCTGGCGAACCCCGACTTCGGCGGCGGGGAGCGCTCAAGCGGTGGCGGTGGCGCGGCCGCACCCCCGCCACCCGTTCTCGTCGCCGCCTCGCGGGGCCTTCTGCTGCCGCGCGGGGGGCGGCTCGCGTCACTGCCGGGCACACAGCGCGAGGCCGACATGCTCCAGAGGCGCTTCCCCGGCGCCTCCGTCTTCACGGGCGCGGAGGCCCAGGAGGCGCGGGTCAAGGAGCGGGCGGGCCGCTGCCGCTACCTGCACCTGGCCTCCCACGCGTTCTTCAACGACGCCGCCCCGCTGCTCTCCAGCGTCGCGCTCGCCACCCCGCCCGCCGGTGACGGCCAGGACGACGGGTTCCTGACGGCGCGCGAGATCTTCGAGCTGGACCTGTCAGGGACGGACCTGGTGGTGCTCTCGGCCTGCAACACCGCGCGCGGCGAGAAGCGCAGCGGCGAGGGGGTGGTGGGGCTGACGTGGGCGCTGTTCGTGGCGGGCGCGCCCACGCAGGTGCTCTCGCAGTGGGCCGTGGAGGATTCGAGCACGGCCACGCTGATGCAGCGCTTCTACGGCGGGCTGCCCAAGGGGCAGGCCAAGGGCGCGGCGCTGCGGGCGGCGGCCCTTTCGCTGATGAAGGACGGCAAGCACGCCCACCCCTTCTTCTGGGCCCCCTTCGTCCTGATGGGGGACTGGAGAAAGTAGGGTGCCCGGCGTCAGGGCGAGGGCGCCGCGAAACGCGGCGCCCTCGCCGGGGAGGGTGCCGACAAAACCGACAGAACGCGGATACTGCGTCCTCAGGGTTTCGTTGGTTCCGTCAGTTCCCGGCCGGGAGACGTCCACGCCCCCAGGACACGAACCGATTCATCGGGGTTTCCTCAAGCGGAAGCGCCCCGGCCCATCCCTCACGCCGCGGGCGAAGCCGGACGCCCACGCGGCGGAGTTCGTCGACATCCAGAAGCAGCGCGCGGCGCTCGAAGTGGAGTGCGCGCGGCTCGCCCCCGCGGAGGCCGGCGCCCGCGGCCCCGAGGACGCCGCCGACGCGGTCTGTTACGCCCTCAAGAGACTGGCCGCCGTGCCCGCCGCCGGAGAGATCAGCGCGGCGGAAAAGCGCGCATTGCTTTCGCGGATCGTGGACGAGATCGTCCCCGACAGCCGGTCCACCGAGGCCAGGCTAAAGGCCTGCGGTATCTATCTCTATCGAACGCTTACAGGTGGTACACGACGTCCGGGCGGCACAGCAGGTGCGGCTTGGTCGTCGTAGGATCGACGGGGATGTCGAGGAAGCGACTCACCGGCGCCGGGGCGTCGCGGGCGTCCTCTGCCTCGCGTCCGAGGCGGTAGAACGCGCGGACGCACTCCAGGATGTCCTCCGTCAGACGCCATATCTCCGGCTGGTCGGCGTTGCGGCGTGCCGACACGGTCAGGCGCCACATCCGCTCGATGACGTCGCCACTGCCCGACTCCACGACATAGAGCATGCTCAACGGACCTCCGTTCCGGGATAAAGATTTACCCCGTTTATACCCGGTCGTTCCGTATTCCTGCTCGTTTTTGAACAGTTTTTACTATTCGTTGGCAGTCAAAACCGGCTTCTGCTAAAACAGGAGGCGGAGACCGGCGGCGAGCGTCAGGGCGAGAGCGAGGGTCTCGAACAGCTTCTGGTCGATGTGACGGATGAGGAGACGCCCCGACAGGCCGCCCGCGAGGGCGCACGGGAAAAGCGTCAGGGCGAAGCGCAGTGCGCCCGGGTTGATCAGTCCCAGCCCCAGGTTGAACGGCACCTTGAACAGGTTGAGGACCAGGAAGAACCAGGCGGATGTGCCGATGAACGACATCTTGGGCAGGCGCATCGCGAGCAGGTACAGGATCATGATCGGCCCGGCGGCGTTGGCGACCATCGTGGTGAACCCGGCGACGGTGCCGACCAGCCCGACGACCCACGGCGCGTGGTTCGGCGTGTTCGCGTCGGGATCGCCGTCTCCGGCGGCGGGCGCTGCAGCGGCCGCGCGACGCCGCTGCACCCACTGGGCGATGACCATCAGCACGAGGATGCCGCCGATGAGCCGCTTGATCTGCGCGTCGTCGATGCGGCCCATGGCGAAATAGCCGAGCAGGACGCCCGCCGCCGCCCACGGGAACAGCCGCCCCAGCCGCCCCCAGTCGGCGTGGCGCCGGTAGGAGAGCACGGCCACGACGTCGGCCCCGATCAGGATGAGCAGCACGATGCCGACCGACTCGCGCGGCGGCAGCAGGACCGCGAACAGGGCGATGCTGGCGATGCCGAGGCCGGCGACGCCGGTCTTCGACAGGCCGATGCAGAAGGCGCCCAGCGCGGCCAGCGCCCACTGCCAGGGTTCCAGCGCGAGGGAAGAAGCGTCCAGAGGCATCAGGGCTTACTGCATCGCCCCTCGCGACACGAGGTACAGGATCAGCGCGCCCGCCAGGAGCCGGTAGACGATGAAAACGAGCGTGGTGCGGGTCCGCAGGTAGCGGAGCAGGAAGGCGATGGAGGCGTACCCCACGACCCCGGCCACCACCGTCGCGACGGCCAGGTCGGGGACGGTCCAGACCTGCGTCTGCGCGGCGCCCGGCAGCGCCGGCGGGGGATCGAGAACGTCCTTCATCTTGTACAGGCCGGACAGGAGCACCGCCGGCACGGACAACAGGAAGGAGAAACGGGCGGCGGCCTCGCGGTTCAGGTCCAGGAACAGGGCGGCCGTCAGGGTGGAGCCGGAACGCGACACGCCGGGCACGAGCGCCAGGGCCTGCGCCAGCCCGACCAGCCAGCCGTCGCTGGCGCGCACGTCCTCCATGCCGCGCCGCCGCTTGGCGAGCGCCTCGGCCAGCCACAGGAACAGCGCCATCACGATCATCATCACGCCGATGACGGCCGTGCCGCGGAAGGTCGTGTCGATCTGGTCTTCCAGGAGGAGGCCGGCGACGCAGACCGGGATCGTGCCGGCCACGATCGCCCAGCCCTGGCGGGCCTCCACGCTGGAACGCCCCGGCCCGGGGCGCAGCCCGCGGAGGAAGCCGACGGTGACCCGGGCCAGATCCTTCCGGAAGTACAAAATGACCGCGGCGATGGTGCCGAGCTGGATGACTGCTTCCGCCGCCGACCCCGGCTTCGGCCATCCGAAGAGCTGCGGCACGAGGTTCATGTGCGCGGTGCTGGAGATGGGCAGGAACTCGGTCAGGCCCTGGACGACGCCCAGGGTCAGCGATTGTATCAGGTTCAAGCGTCCACGGGTCCCTTACGAAAGGTTAAAGGTCTCGAACACCCACGCGCGGATGCGCCGGGCGGCGTCGCCGCTGCCGTAGGGCGAGACCGCGCGGGCCATCCCCGCGTAGGCCGCCTCGTCGGCGAGCAGGCGCGACGCTTCGGCGAGCACCGTCTCGGTGTCCGTCCCGACCAGGCGGGCGGTGCCGGCGTGCACGCCCTCGGGCCGCTCGGTCGTGCGGCGGAGTACGAGCACCGGCTTGCCCAGGCCGGGCGCCTCTTCCTGCACCCCGCCCGAGTCGGTCAGCACCAGGTGTGACGCCTTCATCAGGTGCACGAACGGGAAGTAGTCCGGCGGCTCCGTCAGCAGGATGCGCTCGTGGCCGCCCAGCAGGGGCTCGACCACCTCGCGCACGACGGGGTTGCGGTGCATCGGGAACACGACGTGGACGTCGGCGAAGCGCTCCACGATCTTCAGGATCGCCGCGCAGACCGCGCGCATCGGCTCGCCCCAGTTCTCCCGCCGGTGGGCGGTGACGAGGATCATCCGGCCCGGACGGGCGACGGCCGCGGCGAGATGCGGGTCCTCGAAACCGAACTCCTGTCCCGCCACCGACCGCAGGGCGTCCACGACGGTGTTGCCGGTCACGCGCACCGTGTCCGTCGGCACGCCCTCCTTGAGCAGGTTCTCCCGCGCCAGCGCGGTGGGGGCGAAGTGCAGGTCCGTCAGGCGCGTGGTCAGCCGCCGGTTCATCTCCTCGGGGAACGGGTCGAACTTGTCGTCGGTGCGCAGCCCGGCCTCGACGTGGCCGAACCGGGCGCGGGCGTAGAACGCGGCCAGCGAGGCGACGAAGGTCGTGGTCGTGTCGCCCTGCGCGATCACCAGGTCGGGCTTCTCCGCCTCCAGCAGGGGCGTCAGCGCCGAAAGCGCGCGGGCGGTCAGGTCCGACAGCGTCTGCCGGTCGCGCATGAGCTGGAGGTCGTGGTCCGGCCGGATGCGGAACACGCTCAGCACCTGGTCGAGCATCTCCCGGTGCTGCCCCGTCGAGACGACGACCTGCCGCACCTGTTCCGGGAAGCGGGCGAACTCCTGCACCACCGGCGCCATCTTCACGGCGTCCGGACGCGTCCCCAGGACGCAGGCTACGGTGATCCGTTGGTTTTCGTTCATTTTCCTTCGCAGTCGCGCGGCTTCAATTCGTAACGGAGGTACAGGCGCGTCTCACCTTTCACGTCCCGCGTTTCGCTGCCGCGCGGGCGCATGCCGATCTTTTCGAGCACGCGGCGTGAGCCGTGGTTTTCGGCGTCCGCGTGGGAGACGATACGGGACAGGCGCAGCGGGCCGAAGCCGTGGGCGACGGTCAGGCGCGTCGCCTCGGTCATCAGGCCGCGGCCCCAATAGGGCCGCGCCATCAGGTACCCGAGTTCGGCGTGCCGGAACAGCCAGCCGGAGCGGCGGCCGCCGGGCAGGCACATCAGGTCCGTCGAGCCGACCATCTCACCGTTCTCGCGCAAAACGATGGCCAGCGCGAGCGACTCGCCCCGCCGCCGCCGGGCCACCTGGTCGGCCAGGAACGGGCGCACGGAGTCGAGGTCGGGGGCGGGGTCCCAGGGCAGGAAGCGGGTCACCTCCGGGTCGCGCGCGTACGCGAACATCGCCTCGGCGTCGCTCTCCTGGAGGGGCCGCAGGACGACGCGCTCCCCTGCGAGGCACAGATCGTCCTCCAGGCCGCTTGCTGCCGAAACGACGTTCACCGGGCGAACTTCCACGCCAGCAACAGGGCGGCGGCGCAGCACGCCGAGGTCAGCGCGTACACCGTCCAGACCGCCTGCCGCGTGGACAGGCCGCGGCGCAGCAGCCGGTGGTGGATGTGCGACGAGCGGTCCGGCTTGGTCGGGTCGGTCCGCAGCCAGATGCGCTTGCCGATCACGAACAGGCCGTCGAAGACCGGCACGCCCAGCACGAGGAGCGGGATGACGACCGAGATGGCCGCCGGGATCTTGAACGCGCCGACGATGGAAAGGGAGGCCAGGATGAAGCCCAGGAACTGCGCGCCGATGGTGCCCATGAAGATCGAGGCAGGGTTGTAGTTGTGGCGCAAAAACCCGACGCACGCGCCGACGAGCGCCCCGGACAGGAGCGCGACGGCGACGTCGCCGCTCTGCGCGGCGAGCAGGCCCATCGTGGTCGCCGAGATCGCGCACACGCCGGCCGCCAGCCCGTCGAGCCCGTCCAGGAAGTCGAACGTCTTGGAGACCACGAAGATCCACAGGAGGGTCAAGGGGATGGACCAGTGCCCGAGTTCCAGGTAGTTCTCGGGACCGTATCCGGCGGGCCCGATGGGCACGAAGGGGTTGGTGATGGCGACGATGCGCACACCGAGCACGGCGGCCACCAGCCCGCCCGCGAGCAGCGACAGCATCTGCTTCCAGGCGCTCAGTTCGTACTTGTCGTCCAGCAGGCCGACGACGGCGATCAGCGTCCCGCCCACGAGGATGCCGACCACGGGGTGCTCGCCGTGGCGGACCATGCCCAGGCTGTCACCGCCGGAGAAGTGGCCCCAGAGCCGCACCAGCAGGACCGTCGCGATGAAGCCGGCGTACATCGCCAGTCCGCCCCAGAGCGGCGTGGGCTTCTTGTGCGCGTCCCGGGCGCGGGGCTCGCGCACGACGCCGGCCCGGGTCGCGAGCCGGCCGACGAGCGGCGTCAGCAGCATCGTGAGCACGCCGGAGAGCAGTGCGGCCAGTGCCATCTGGTACAGCACCGTCATCGGAACCTCTCAGTCCTTCTCGGCGGTCGGCGCGGCCTCGGGCATCCGCACCAGCTCCACGCCGGCCCCCGTCAGCACGTCCAGCCCCCACCCGTCGGGCGGATCGCCCGCAAAGACCACGCGCCGGATGCCCGCGCCCACCACCATCCGGGCGCACACGTGGCACGGGCGGCACGTCCCGTAGAGCGTGGCCCCTTCCGTCGAAACGCCGTGCAGGGCGGCCTGGATGAGCGCGTTCTGCTCGGCATGGAGCGTGCGGATGCACCGCCCCTCTTCCATCAGACACCCGACATCGGTGCAATGCGGCTGGCCCGGCGGCGACCCGTTATATCCTGTGGAAAGGATGCGCTTGTCCCGCACGACGACCGCACCGACGTGGCGCCGCAGGCACGTCGCCCGCGTCGCCACGTCCTGGGCGATCTTCATGAAGTAGTCGTCCCAGGAGGGGCGGGTGTCCAACGCCTAGCCCCAGAGCGGGAACCGGTCGCACAGGGCCTTGACTTCGCGGCGGATCTGGCCGAGCGCGGCCTCGTCGTCGCGGGCGAGCAGGGCGCGGTCGATCAGGCCGGCGATCAGCGGCATCTCGGCCTCGCCCATGCCGCGCGTGGTGACGGCGGGCGTGCCCAGGCGGATGCCCGACGTGACGAACGGCTTGGCGGTGTCGTACGGGATCAGGTTCTTGTTGGTGGTGATGCCCGCCTCGTCCAGCACGCTCTGGGCGGTCTTGCCGGTCAGCTTCTTGGGGCGCAGGTCCACGAGCATCAGGTGCGTGTCCGTCCCGCCCGCGACGAGCCGGTAGCCCGCCGCGTCCATCCCTTCGGCCAGGGCGCGGGCGTTGCGCCGGATGGCCTGCTGGTACAAGCGGAACTCGCCGGTCGCGGCCTCCTTGAGGGCGACGGCCTTGGCGGCGATCACGTGCATCAGGGGGCCGCCCTGCATGCCGGGGAACACGGCCTTGTCGATCTCTTTGGCGTACTGCTCGCGGCACAGGATCAGGCCGCCGCGCGGGCCGCGCAGCGTCTTGTGCGTGGTCGTGGTCACGAAGTCGGCAAAGGGGACCGGCGACGGGTGCTCGCCCGCGGCCACGAGCCCGGCGATGTGCGCCATGTCCACCATCAGGACCGCCCCGACTTCGTCGGCGATCTCGCGCATGACGGCCCAGTCGAACACGCGCGGGTAGACGGTCGCGCCGCCCAGGATCAGCTTGGGCTTGTGCTCGCGCGCCAGGTCCCGCATGCGGTCGTAGTCGATCCGCTCGTCCTCCTTGCCCACGCCGTAGTGGACCGCGTTGTACAGGAGGCCGGAAAAGTTGACGGGGGAGCCGTGGGTGAGGTGCCCGCCCTGCGCCAGGTCGAGGGCCAGGAACGTGTCGCCGGGCTTCAGGGTCGCGAAGAAGACGCCCATGTTGGCGTTGGCGCCCGAGTGCGGCTGGACGTTGGCGTGGTCGGCGCCGAAGAGCGCTTTGGCGCGGTCGATGGCGAGCTGCTCGACCACGTCGACGTGCTCGCAGCCGCCGTAGTAGCGCTTGCCCGGGTAGCCTTCGGCGTACTTGTTGGTGAGCGACGAGCCCTGCGCCTCGCGCACCGCCCGCGACACGATGTTCTCGCTGGCGATCAGTTCGAGCTTGTCGCTCTGCCGGGCGTCCTCGTCGCGGATGGACGCGTACACCTCGGGGTCCGTTTCCGAAAGCGGCGCGTCCATGGGCACGTACCCACCCTGCAGTTCCTGTTCCCGTATCGCCACGACGTCGGCTCCTTGTGCTGTCAAAAATCGGGGGCGGCCGTGCCGCCCCGCGGGGCTATTGTAACACGAAGCGAGGGGCGGACGCAACGCGTCCGCCCCTCGATCGAGCACGTCCGGGCGCGCCGGGGCCGACTACCCGGGACCCGCGCGCAGGCTCTGCACCACGCGGCTGAAGGCCGGCTTCAGGGTCTTCCAATCCCGCTCCGGGCACTGGCAGATGACGTTGACGCGCCGTTCGCCGCCCAGGATGGTGATATGGTAGCCGCGGATCTTGCCCTCCAGCAGGCCGCCCTTGGCCGTGTACTCGCTGTAGCGCGCCTCGCCGATGCTGCTCTGGAGAGGCTTCATGGGCGTCGGCTCGAACTCCGCCAGGTTCTTGGCCATCGACCGCTGCGCCATCTCGTGTACGGTCTCGACCGGCGGCTTGGGCGGGGGCGCGCCGGGCATGCCCGGGACCATCCCCCCCATCCCGGCCATGTTGTTGCCGGCGGCCGCGATGTCGCCCATCAGGGAGCCGGCGAGGTCCGCCGTGATGTCGATCTTCGCCGAACCGTTTTTGAACAGGACGCCCTGCGTGACCGCGTGCTCGGCCGCCGACGCGCTCTTCCAGCCGACCGGCGACTCACACGCGAACGACTTGTCCGAAGCGACGAACGGGGCGAAGGCGGTGGGCGCCTTCAGAGGCTCAGGTTTCGAGGCCTGAAAAACGAAGATGGCAACGAGCGCCGCGACAACGAGCACTCCCAGTGTGACGAAGAACCCTCCCTTGGGCCGACCATCCTCATCGAACATGACGATCTCCTTGCAAAAGCGATGACGTCAGATTCTTGCTGCACCCCGGGCACTCCTTCGCTATTTAGGCCTTTTTTTGGGCAGCCGGGCGCTCGCTGCCCAGAGGTCACTTTGCGGTCAGGAGGCTGTCGGGCGGGGCGGTGAGGAAGGCGACCTTGGGGTTCTCCTCGATCAGGTAGCGCAGCGCCCAGTCACCGGAGATCAGGACGGCGGGGTTGTCGTCGCCGTCCACCACGCGGCGGGCGCTCGACCCCCAGTGGACGGCGCGCAGCACGTCGGGGTCGGCGTCGAGCCAGCGGACGTGCTCGTAGGGCGTGGGTTCCAGGCGCGTCTCGACGCCGTACTCGGATTCGAGCCGGAACTGGACGACGTCGAACTGCAAACGCCCGACCACGGCCACGATGGGCTCCGTCCGGGCGGCGTCCACCTCGTGGAACAATTGGACGACGCCCTCCTCGGAAAGCTGCTGGATGCCCTTCTGAAACTGCTTGTACTTTTCGGTCCGCAGGTTGCGCAAAACGGCGAAGTGCTCGGGCACGAAGCGGGGGATCTCGTGGAAGCGGACGGCGGGCGCGCCGGTGCAGACCGTATCGCCGATAGCGAAGACGCCCGGGTTGGTCAGGCCGATGATGTCGCCGGGATACGCCTCCTCGATCACCTCGCGCTCCTGCGCGAACAGCTTCTGCGGGCGCGTCAGTCGCACCGGCTTGCCCAGCCGCGGGTTGTTCACGGTCATGTCGCGCTCGAAGCGGCCCGATACGACGCGCAGAAACGCGATGCGGTCCCGGTGCTGCGGGTCCATGTTCGCCTGGATCTTGAAGACGAAGCCGCGGAACTCGGGCTCGTCGGGCAGCACGTGGCGCTCGGCGGCGGGCCGCGGCGCCGGGCCGGGGGCCATCTCGATGAACGTGTTCAGGAACAGCTCGACGCCGAAGTTGGTGACGGCGCTGCCGAAGAAGACGGGGGTGATCTCGCCCGCGTCCACCTTGCCCTGGTCCATCTCCTCGCCCGCGATGTCCAGCAGCTCGATGTCGTCGCGCAGCTTGGCGAGCTGCTCGGTCCCCAGGAGCGGCTCCAGCGCCGGGTCGTGCAGGTCGCGCGCCTGGACCGGGGCGGGGCGCGCGCCGTGCTCGGTCCGCGTGAACAGGTGGACGCTCCTGGTGCGGCGGTCGTAGACGCCCCGGAAGCGGTCGCCGTCCCCGATGGGCCAGTTGATGGGGACCGACCGGATGCCCAGCACGTCCTCGAACTCGGCCAGCAGGTCCAGCGGCTCGCGGCCGGGGCGGTCGAGCTTGTTGACGAACGTGAAGATCGGGATGCCCCGCTGGCGGCAGACCGGGAACAGCTTGCGCGTCTGCGGCTCGACGCCCTTGGCGTTGTCGATCAGCATCACCGCGCTGTCGGCGGCGACCAGGGTCCGGTAGGTGTCCTCGGAAAAGTCCTGGTGGCCGGGGGTGTCGAGCAGGTTCAGCATGTAGCCGTCGTACTCGAACTGGAGCACGGTCGAGGTGATCGAGATGCCGCGCTGCTTTTCCAATGCCATCCAGTCCGAGGTCGCCTTGCGCTGGTTCTTGCGCGCCGAGACGGACCCGGCTAGGTGGATGGCGCCCCCGTACAGCAGCAGCTTCTCGGTCAGCGTCGTCTTGCCCGCGTCCGGGTGGGAGATGATGGCGAACGTCCGCCGCCGGCGGACCTCGGAAAGGTAGTGGTCGTCCTGCATAGCATTCTCATGATACGGCAGAGCGAGCAGGGGTGCAAGCGGGGCTCGCACTGCACGGCAGGGACGGGAGAGGAATGACCATGGCCTGTGTCCAAGTGCTACACCACATCACAGGGGGATCCTCGCCCTGAAGGAGCACACGCCATGTATCTGGACCACAAGCAGCGTTCGGCCGCCGCGTTCGTAGGGAGCCTCTTCACACTCGCCGCACCGGCAGCCCTAGCGGCGCCGGGTCAGACGGCGGACCAGAAGGCGGGGGCGGCCCCGTCTGCGTCCGCCCCACCCGCTTCGGAGAAGGCGCCGGCCCCGGCACAGGCGCAGGCGCTGGTCGACGCCGCGGTCCGCACCGCCCGCGCTTCCGGCAGGACAGTGCTGGTCCACTTCGGCGCCTCCTGGTGAGGGCTGTGCAAACGGCTGGACGCCGTTTTACACGCCCCGGAGCTGAGCCCGATCCTGTCCCGGCACTTCGTGCCGGTGCGCCTCACCGCCAAGGAGGCCCCCAACAAGAGGGCGCTGGAGAACCCCGGCGCGGGCGCGTTCCTGGCCCGGATGGGCGGGGAGGGGGCGGGGCTGCCCTTCTACGCGTTCCTGGACGGCAAGGGCAAAAAGGTCGCCGACTCCAGGGCCCTGCCCGGGGGCGCCAACATCGGCTTCCCGCTCACGCCCGACGAGGTGCGCGCCTTCGCCGACCTGCTGAAGAAGGCGGCGCCCCGCATGACCGATAAAGAGCGGGAGACGGTCGCGGCGCACCTGAGCAAGAAGGGGCCCCGGTAGAGGCCGCGGCGACGAGGCGGGCAGGAGCGTTCTCGGGCCGGGGAGCGAGCGGATGCCTCCCGGCCCGCTGCCCTGCCGGGCGATCACGAGTCGGGCACGGTGACGGGAGAGGGCCCCGGTCCGGATGGCGGCTTCCACACGCGCGGCCGGGCCCTGCCGGAACCGGCTACGCCGCCCTCCGGGAGTTTCCCCGCGCCAGCCTCGCCCGGACCTGGAAGAAGGCGCGGACGCAGGCCGGGTCCCACTGCGTGCCCGCGCCCGCCTCCAGGATGGCAAGCGCCTGCTCCGCTGGCATGCCCGTGCGGTACGGCCGGTCCGTCGTCATGGCGCTGTAGGCGTCCGCCACCGCCATCAGGCGCGCCAGCAAGGGCGTCTCCTCCCCGCGCAGTCCCCCGGGGTAGCCGCCGCCGTCCCAGCGTTCGTGGTGCAGACGCACGGCGTCCAGCGTCTCCTCCAGGCCCGGCACCGCGCCCACCATCACGGCCCCTATCACCGGGTGCTGACGGACTGCCGCGAACTCTTCCTCGGTGAGCCTGCCCGGCTTCCGCAGTATGTGGTCCGGCACGCCGATCTTGCCCACGTCGTGCAGGAGCGCCGCCACGGCCACCACATGCCGGGTACGCTCGCCCAGGTCGAGCTCGCGGGCGAGTTCCAGGCTGTAGGTCATCACGTCTTCGCTGTGCCGGCGGGTGTAGCGGTCCTTGTTGTCCACCGCGGTCACCAGAGCGTCCAGCATCGAGAACCCTTCGACCTGGCGCGACGCGTCGCCGCGGATCCGATCGGCCTGGCTGCCGCCGTCCCCGCCCGACTTGGCGCGCCGCAGCCGGGCGTCGGCGAGGGCGAGGGCGTCCTGGCGGGTGGCCGCCTCCTCGGGGAAGACCGCGACCCCGACCGACAGGCTCAGGGGGATCACCGTCTCGTACGCGGGCGGGCGGTAGCCGACTCCGTCCAGACAGGCCGCCAGCCGCCCGGCCAGCCGCCCCGCCTCCTCGCCCGCGATCCCCGGCAGGAGCAGGGCGAACTCGTCGCCGCCGAAGCGGGAAAGGGTGTCACACGGCCCGCACTGGCTGTTCAGCGCCGCCGCGACGCGGCGCAGCAGGTCGTCGCCGACGGCGTGGCCGTAGGCGTCGTTGAAGAACCTGAAGTTGTCCAGGTCGATCAGGGCGATGGCGAGCGGGGCGTTCTCGCGAAGCGCCCGCTCGGCTTCCGCGGCCAATCGGTGGTGGAAGGCGCGGTGGTTTATCAGGCCGGTGAGCGGGCAGCGGTCGGCCCGCTCCAGCGCCTCGGCCAGCAGCTTCTCCCGCTCGGCTTCCAGCCCCCGGCGCTCAGCGATCTCGGCCCGCAGCGCGCCGTTGGCGTCGGTCAGGTCGCGGGTGCGCTCCCGCACCTGTTGTTCCAGATCCTCGTGCGCGTGTCGCAGGGCTTCGTGCGCCTCACGGAGCGCCGCCTCGGCCCGCCTGCGCTCGGTGACGTCCCGCGCGACTGCCTGGAAGCCGAGGACGCGATCACCGTCGAACAGGAGCTGCACGTTCTGACCCAGCCACACCTCCGCCCCATCGCGCGTGGCGGCGCGGAACTCGAAATAGGTGCTCGGGATCCGGCGGGCGAACTGCCGGTCATAAAAGCGCGCCGCTTTGCGCCGGTGCGCCGGCCCGACCAGCTCCAGGTAGTGCCGCCCGGAGATCTCCCCGGCGGAGTACCCCAGCAGCCGGACGGCGGTCTCGTTGAAGTAGATGAAGTGCCCGGCAGCGTCGGTCTGGTAGATGATGTCGGTGGCGTTGGTGACCAGGTGCCGGTAGCGCTCCTCGCTATGGCGCAGCGTCTCCTGCACGGCGTCCCGCTCGGCGATCAGCCGGGCTTGCTGGATCGCTTTGTGGTGCAGTTCGAGCTGGGCAACGACCAGACGGCTCAGCGACCCCAGGACGGCCCGTTCCTCCGCGCCGAGCTGCCGCGGGGCGCGGTCGAGGACGCACAGCGTCCCCAGGGAGTGCCCCTCCGCGGTCACAAGCGGCGCGCCGGCGTAGAAGCGGATGTGCGGGTCGGACGTGACCAGCGGGTTGTGCCGGAATCGCTCATCGTCCGCGGCGTCGGGCACGACGAACAGGTCGGCCTGGCCGATGGTGTGGGTGCAGAAGGAGATGTCGCGGGCGAGCTCTGGCGCGTCCAGACCGATCCGGGACTTGAACCACTGTCGGTCCGCGTCCACGAGGCTGATCAGGGCGATCGGCGTCCGGCACAGGTACGCGGCGATCCAGAGGATGTCGTCGAACGCAGCCTCAGGCAAGGTATCGAGGATGGCGAGTTGTTGAAGCGCTTCAAGTCGCGCCGCCTCATCAACCGGCGTAGGTGGAATCATGGTCGGCACTTCCTCGGGCGCTATACCGCAAACACATCGCCAAAATTCTACCATACCTCGGGCGCTTCATCCAGGGATTTTCCGAAACGGCGGCCGCGCCTTCAACTCCCGGGGGTGGGCGGAAAGGCGGCAGGGCGATGAGGGTCCGGCGCCGGAGGCGGCCGGTAGCAGTAGTGTGCGGCCGGACGGATTCCTCCGTCCCGACCGGCGTGCTAAATCACGCCCTGGCGAGGGTCACGACGCAAAGGGGCGGAAGGGCCGCGGCGACAGCGGCGGCCCTTCCGCCCGCTCGTCTCAGAGACGGGCGGGTTCGTGCTCGTGTTGGTGTTTGCGGCCGTGCTTGTGGCGTCCGTTATGCCGGTGGCCGTCATGTGTCTCGCCGTCTTCTTCCGGGCTGGCGGGATGGGCCTGCTGGTACGCTTCCACACGGCCGGCCGGGTCCTGGCGGTAGTAGCGCTGGAGAACGTCGTAGAGCCGCTCGTGTCTGGACTTCAGTTGGCGGGGTTTCTCGAAGAAGCACTCGGTCGACACGGCGAAGAACTCGGCCGGGCTGGTCGCGCCGTAGCCGTCCAACAGGTCCGCCCGGCCGTTCTCACTCTTGCGGACCAACTCGTCATACTCCGGGGCCATCGCGTCGTGCCACTCGTCGTACTGCTCCTGCCCTTCGGGCAGTGGGGGCACGCCGTCCGCGCTGCCGTCCCGGGCGTCCAGCTTATGGGCGAACTCGTGCAGCACCAGGTTGTGGCCGTCGAACGGGTTGCGCCCGCCCGACAGCGCGTCGCCCCAGCTCAGGACGACCGGCCCGCGCAGGCCCCACGCCTCGCCGAGCCGGGCGCTGCCCGTTTCCAGCACGCCAGCCGCCGTCACCTGCTCGCTGGTGGTCTGATAGCCCTGCGGATAGACCAGCACGGTCTGGACGTTCTTGTAAAAGTCGTGGCGTTCGAAACCGAGGAGCAGCAGGCAGGCCTGGGCGGCGATGCTCACCTGCATCTCGGGTGTCACGTCGAGCCCGCCCCCGCCTTCCCAGATCTTTTCGGCGACGAAAACCTGGATCAGGTCACGCAAATGCTGCTGCTCGTCCGGTGTCAGGAACTGGTAATGCGGCACGTCGTCCTGCAAATACTCCAGCCACTCCCCGGGGAACGGCTCGGCCAGGATCTTGTCCCGCCGGTGCTCGGTAAGCCACGAAAAAAGCATCGAAACCTTCTCACCTTTCTGTCATCTCATCGTTGCCGGTACGTTGTTCCCCGCAGGGACCCACTTCATGCGGGTGAGGGCAGGAGAACCTATGCCCCGTGCCGAAGTTCGTTTTGGGGAAGAGAGCGAAGCGCGGCCCGGCCGCGCTTCGCCCCGGAAGGAACCCGAATGAGTTCATCGATCCAGGTCTGCCTGACCCTTTCCGCTGTGCTGTCGCTGGCGGCGGGCGCGGGGGGCGTCCGCGCTCAGACGGCGGGGTCGCAGGCGGCGCAGACATTCAACAAGCAGATCGTCAAGACCGTCAGCGCCCGCTACCAGCTGTACCTGCCCGAAGGATACGGCAAAGACGCGAACGCGCGCTGGCCGCTGATCCTTTTCCTGCACGGGGCGGGGGAGCGCGGCGAGGACGTGGAGAAGGTCAAGGCGCACGGGCCGCCCAAACTGGTGGCGCAGGGGAAGAAACTGCCCTTCATCGTCGTCTCGCCGCAGTGCCCCACGAACGCGTGGTGGTCGAACGAGACGCTGAACGCGCTGCTCGACGACGTGATGAAGGCGTACGCGGTGGACGCGGACCGCGTCTACCTGACGGGCCTGAGCATGGGCGGGTACGGGACGTGGGCGCTCGCGACGGAGTACCCCGATCGGTTCGCGGCCATCGCCCCGATCTGCGGCGGCGGGACGCCGCGCACGGCGCGCCGCATCAAGGACATCCCGGCCTGGGTCTTCCACGGCGCCAAGGACGAGATCGTGCCGCTCACGCAGGGACAGGAGATGGCGGACGCGCTGAAGGCGGCCGGCGGGAACGTCAAGTTCACGGTCTACCCGGAAGCCGGCCACGACTCGTGGACCCAGACCTACGACAACCCGGAACTCTTCGCGTGGTTCCTGCAGCACAAGCGCCCCGCGGCGAAGCAGGCGATAGCGACCCCGCCGGCCCAGCCACCCGCCAACAAGAACTGACGCGCCGCCACCCGAAAAGCAAAAAAGCGGCGGCACCCCCTGGGTGTCGTCGCTTCGCTTTTCGGCACAAGATTATGTTCTTATTATAACACGGGCCGGTACCCGTTGTCAAACGCACGGCGGCGGCAGGCTGGACGTCCTATATCCCGTCATCGCCCAGGTACGACTGAAGACACGTCAAGACGTCATAGTCTGCCCGCACGAACGACCGAAAAAAGCGAATGTGTGTTTCAAATTTGTATCATGCAACAACGGTGCGAATTCAGTTGACCAGGAACGCGCCGATCCGTACCCAGGTGCCTTTGGATTCCGGCTGTTTGTCCGGCAGGATGCGCAGGCGCAATTCGTGCTCGCCGTGCGCGAGGTCGTCGCGCAGGAGCAGGTAGTTGGCGCGGGTGAACTGGAGCGCGTAGCGGTCCCAGGAAGAGGCGCGCCGGGGCGCGGAGCCGTCGATTGACCACTCGATGTCGCCGGAATCGGGGGCGATCAGCCAGTACAGGCCGATTGCCGTGCCCGTAAAGCGGAAGCGCAGCTCCGTGCCCGGCGTGCTGCCCGCCAGACGATGCGGGAAGCGGCCCGCCAGCGACTGCTCCTCTTTCCGCCACCCCGGCGCGCGGGCCTCCCAGGCGTCCACCAGACGTCCGTTTTCCAGCGGGTTCTTCACCAGCGGGGCGGGCATTCTGGCAGCCGGGCGGGGGCGGTCGTCCCGGTGGCGCAGCAGGAACTGCCGTACGTCCTCGGCATAGACGGCGTACCCGGCGTCGTTCGGATGGACGGTGTCGGTGGTCAGTGTCTCCCACGTGCCCTTGTTGTCGCGGATGGCCTGCCAGAGCGTCTTGCCGACGTTGATCGAGGCGAGGCCGTAGTGGCCGGCGACGCGCTGGTGCCACGCGACGGTGTTGGGGACGCTCCCCTGTTCATAAGGGGCGACGGTGGCTTTGGTGGCGGTGTAGACGAAGACGATCTCCGCGGCCGGGTTCGCGCGGTAGATCTGGCGCACGATGCCTTCCATCGCGCGCAGGGTCCGGTCCTCGTGATTCGCGCCGTGGTCGTTGACGGCGAACTCCAGGAACACGAGGTCCGGGCGCCGCTTCAGCAGGTCGCGCTCCAGGCGGAACGCCCCGAGGTCCGAGCCGGTCCCGCCGATCGCGGCGTTCACCTCGGCGACGGCGGACTTCGGAAATGTTTCCCGCAGCCACGCCGTCGTCCGCGCCCGCCATGAGGTTTTGGAGGCGTCGGAGGCGCCCCCGCCTTCGGTGATGGAGCCGCCGAAATAGCCGACCACGAGCGGCTGGCCGCGCCGCAGCCGCTCCATCGTGCGCCCCAGTTCGTTCCCGCTCGCCGCCCGCGCCGCCCCGGCATTCGCCATGAGCAGGGTACCTCCCACAAGGAACCGGAGTAAGGCCGCTCTGACGTGCCGCGTCACCTCGGTCGTGTCCCGCCGTCGTCGCATAGCATGCGGTTCGCCTTTACGGGACGGTCTTCCTTTCCCTGCCGGCGCTTAGAGGATGAGCGACAGGGCGAACAGGAGGGCGACGACCCACAGGAGGATGGGGACGCGTGCGGCGCGGCCCTGGAACAGGGCGATCAGGACGTAGGCGAGGAAGCCGAGTGCGATGCCGCGCGCGATGTTGAAGGTGAGCGGGATGGCGAGCAGCGTGATGAAGGCCGGTAAGGCGCTGCCCACGTCCTCGAAGTCCAGTTCGCGCACCTGGGAAAGCATCAGGAAGCCGACCACGATCAGCGCGGGCGCGGTCGCCTCCTGCGGGACGGCGGCGATGAGCGGCGCGAAGAACATCGCCAGCAGGAACAGCAGGCCGACGACGACGGTGGAAAGGCCCGTGCGCCCGCCCTCACTGACGCCCGCCGCCGATTCGACGTAGGACGTGACCGACGAGGCGGAGCACAGGCCGCCCCAGGCCGCCGCCAGCGAGTCTACCAGGAGCACGCGGTTCAGGCGCGGCAGCGACCCGTCGCGCGTCGTCAGCCCGGCCTGCCGGCCCACGGCGACGACGGTGCCCATCGTGTCGAAGAAGTCCGCCATCAGGAACGCGAAGATCGCGGCGGCCAGCTTGAGCGAGAGCGCCGCCCCGATGTCGAGCGCGCCGAAGGTGCTCAGGTCTGGGGTGGATAGGACGTCCCCCGGCGGCCGGAGGAGGTTGGCGCCGAAGAAGCGGGTCGCGACGAAGGCGAACAGCGTGGTGGCGAGCACGCCGAGCAGCAGCGCCCCGCGCACGCGGCGGGCCATCAGGAGCGCCGTCACCAGCAGGCCGAGCGAGGCGACGAGGGTCGACGGGAGGCGGAACGAGCCGGGGCCGACGAGGGTCGCCTCGCTGTTGACCACCCAGCCGGCGTGCTGGAAGCCGATGAAGGCGATGAACAGCCCGATGCCGACCCCGATGGCGGTCTTGAGCGAGGCGGGGATCGCCCGCATCACCGCTTCGCGCACCCCGACGAGCACGAGCAGCGCGATGAGGACGCCCTCGACGAAGACCACGCCCATCGCCGTCTGCCACGAAACCCCCTGGCCTTTGACCAGCGAGAAGGTCAGGAACGCGTTCAGCCCCATGCCGGGCGCGAGTGCGACCGGGTAGTTCGCCCACAGCCCCATCAGCAGGCACGGCACGGCCGCCGCGACGCAGGTGGCCGCGACCGTCGCCTCGCGCGGCAGCCCGGCGTTCGCCAGGATGCCGGGGTTCACGGCGATGATATAGGCCATGGCCAGGAACGTGACCACGCCGGCCAGGACCTCGGTGCGTACGTTCGTCCCGCGCCCGCGCAGATCAAAAAGCCGTTCCAACGACGACGACGCCATGGCCCCGATTATAGCGCAACGGCGCGGGGGTGTACACCCCTCCCCCCTGCCCCCTTCCCTCCGAGGGGAGGGGGCAGGGGGGAGGGGTGTTTGACACCCGCCGGACCTCCATGTTATTTTTTGGAACCATGGGGCACGTGTTGTCGAAGATCTGGACGAACCTGGTGATCGTGGTGCTCATCGCGGGCGCCTACCTGTTGGGCATGGGGCTGGTGCGGGAAGGGACGACGAACCGGAAGTTCGCGGCCATGCCGGTCACGCCGCTCTCGGAACTGGGCAGGTTCGCCGGCACCGGGAAGATGGTGCGCGTCCGGGCAAAGGCGCTGGGGGAGCCGGCCCTGGGTGCGCCCGGCGACCGGGCGCTGGCGCTTCAGGCCGTCCGGGTCCAGCACGACGAGACAAGCTGGAACGGTGAGGAGACCGAGACCGAGACCATCACCGACTACGAGCGCATCCTGCCGGAACAGATGTGGGTCGGCGACGGCGACACGCGCGTGCGGGTCAAGACGAAAGGCGTCGCCTACACGTACCTCCACCCGTCCGCGGAAGAGGAGGTCCAGACCAAAGGCCGGATGCCGGCCGCCGTGGCTTCCGTCGTCGCCCGCGAGTTCACGGGCATCCCGCTCGACCGGAAGGGAGCGACCATCGAGGTCTGGAGCGCAGCCCGGGGCGAGGACGTGACGATCTTCGGGATTGTCGTGCGGGAGAACGGCCGGCTAGTCCTCCAGGCCAGTCCGCAGATCGCCCTGTTCCTCGTCAGTCCGCTCCCGGTGCGCGAGATCGAGAAGCGCGTGGGCGTGGACAGCATCGTCGGCA
>CADCTO010000685.1 GCA_902805585.1 uncultured Armatimonadota bacterium
GCTGCGGCCCCGGCGCCGTACTTGCGGGCCAGTTCCGCCCCTTCCTTGAACCGGAGGTGGAGGCGGCCCCGCCCGCGGGCGAGCACCACCGCACCCTCGCCCCCGAGCGGCGTGTACGACGCCTCGGCCACCTCCCAGCGCAGCGAATCGACGGCCGAGAACAGCAGCCGGTACGCCTCCCGCAGCTGCGCCGCCCCGCTGATCTCGATCCCTTCGGGGAAGACGGCCGAGAGCGACTCGCCCCGGTCGTAGAGGCCGGCCGCCGCCCCGAGGTCCTTCCTGCCGAGCGCCTCCCGCAGCCGCTCCGTCAGCGCCCGGTTCTGCGCCAGCGCCTCGTCCACGGCGGGGGAGGTCGGACCGAGGGCGTGGGGGACCACCGCGGGTGGCGCCGCCGCGGGCGAGAGCCGGGGACGTTCGAGGACCAGTAGCCGGCGGCCGCGGTCGCGGCGGGCCTCCGCGGACGCCGCCGCGTCGAAGCCGGTGGGCCGGGCGGCCGAGGGGGCCACGTTCCGGGTGTAGCAGATCTTGAGCGTGTCGCCGCCACCAGCGCCCCTGTCGAGGCCGTAGATGCCCTTGTAGGTGTAGCCCTCCTCGGCGCCGCCGACCGGACTCAGGTCGATCCAGCCGGGCCGCTTCGACGGGTCGAGGCGGTAGGCCATCTCGTAGGCGCGGCCGCCCGCGTAGAGGACCCGGATCCGGCCGTCCGAGATGACGGCCTCCCGCTCGCCGCCGCCCTCGTCGAGCGCGTGGGGGCCGTTGGCCACGGCCTTGACGACCCGCCAGATCCCCTGGCCCAGCAGCGGCCGGTGTCGCGTGTCCCCGACCGGTGTGGTGGCGGCAGTGGCAGCGGAGAGGGGGAGGCACGGCAGCAGCAGCGGCAGCAGTGCGCCCGCGCCCGCGCCCGCGCCGGCCAGGGCGATGAGGCCGGCGGCGGCCCCGCGGTTCTTCATGGTTCGGCTACTCCTTACACGTTCAGTGTAAGCAGTCAGACCCCGGCCGGGGCAGCGGCCTTCGCGACCCCATAAAGCCGGCAGCCTTCGCGTCCGGTGCAGCGCCCGGTCGGGTGGTACCATCGGACTGCTTACCGCTGCCACTTTAACCCCTCGATAAACAGACCCGGGTCGGTCTGACCGCTGAGCGCCCGATAGCGGCCGTCCGGCTCGCGCTCGAGGAACATCAAGTACTGGGCCCGCGACCCGGGAGAAAAGTGAACGAGGCCGGGGCCATTCTCCGGCAGGGCCGCCGGCTTTTGCAGGCGCAAGCGATGCAGGACGAAGCCGGTTTTGCCGCCGCTCACGTTCCGGCACGCCAGATCGCCCTTGAGCAGGGCCGCCACGGTGAACGCCGTTTCGACACCGACGGCGGTCACGGGCGGGGAGAAGCCCGGCAGGTCCAGCCGTTCGGCGGTGTCTCTGGCCGCCGTGGCGCCGGCTATGACGATGACGTCGGCTTCTTTGGCCATCCGGTCATAGTTCCGGAACGGGACGGGACGCGCCATCAACGGGGGCGCACAGGCGGCGGTCACGAACAAGAGGGCCGGAACCGAGAGGCCAGCGTTCGCTTTCATCGGTACCCTCCACGGCGGCCCCGAAGAACCGCCCCTTGTCGTCGGGCCCGATCCGCCGCTTGAGCGCTGCTCACCGGCAGCTCGGCGCCCACGTAGCCGGCGTCCGCCAGGTGGAGGCCCGGCAGCAGCCCCTTCTCTTTGATCCCCCGGTGGATGTCCTCGGTGCAGGTGACGTCCCGGGTGGTGGCGACGGCGGTGCGGGCTTCGTAGGAATTTCGGTGTGTACAGTGTTCCCTCCTCCACGGCACGCGTGCGGTCGCCCGCTAATATGGAATTTATAAAGGCATTGATTTCTTCCAGTATAATAAGCTACACTAGACGCATGCCAACGGAGGACGCGAACAGGCTGGGGCAGTGGCGGGAGCGCCTGCGGCAGACCGGGCTGCGGGTGACGGCGCCGCGCCTGGCGGTGCTGGCGGCCCTCGCCGAGGCGGGGCCGCATACGGATGCTGATGCCCTCGCCGCGGCGGCACGCGCCCGGCTGGGCGCTCTGTCCACGCAGGCGGTCTACGATAACCTGCACGCGTTGGCCGCGGCGGGGCTGTTGCGGCGCATCGAGCCGGCGGGACACCCGGCGCGCTACGAGCTGCGGGTCGGCGACAACCACCACCACCTGGTCTGCCGCCGATGCGGGGCGATCAAAGATGTCGACTGCACCGTCAGCGCCGCCCCCTGCCTCCAGCCGTCCGAGGACCATGGCTTCGTCCTCGACGAGGCCGAAGTCACTTTCTGGGGCATCTGCCCCCGGTGCCAGAACGCAGAACAAGAGAAGGATCGAGGAGCTGAACATTGTTAGGATCTTCAGTGGCTTCCCGAAAGGAGATGGATCAACGTGCCTGATAAGGACATGACGAGAAGCGTCAGCGAAAGCGAGAACCCGGTAATCCCCGCGCCGACTATCAAGCGGACTCGGCCCCGGACAAACCAGGATTGGTGGCCCAACCAGTTGGACCTGTCGGTGCTCCACCAGCACTCGCACCTTTCCAACCCGATGGAAGCGGACTTCGACTATGCAGAACAGTTCAAGGACCTTGACGTCGAGGCGCTGAAGCGGGACCTCATCGAGGTGATGACCACGTCCCAGGATTGGTGGCCGGCCGACTACGGCCACTACGGCCCGCTCTTCATCCGCATGACGTGGCATGCAGCCGGGACGTACCGCGTCGCCGACGGCCGCGGCGGTGGCGGCGAGGGCCAGCAACGGTTTGCTCCGCTCAACAGCTGGCCCGACAACGCAAACCTCGACAAAGCGCGCCGGCTGCTCTGGCCGATCAAGAAGAAGTACGGCCGGAAGATCTCCTGGGCCGATCTGCTGGTCCTGGCCGGCAACGTGGCTTATGAATCGATGGGCTTCAAGACCTTCGGCTTCGGCTTCGGCCGCCCCGACCACTGGGAGCCCGAGGATCTCTTCTGGGGTCCTGAGGACACCTGGCTGGGAGATGAGCGCTACAGCGGCGACCGGGAGCTCGCCAAACCTCTCGCCAACGTGCAGATGGGCCTGATCTACGTGAATCCCGAAGGGCCCGGCGGCAACCCCGATCCGCTGGCTGCCGCCCGGGATATCCGCGATACCTTCGGCCGCATGGCGATGAACGACGAGGAGACGGTCGCGCTCATCATCGGCGGTCACTCGGTGGGCAAGACCCATGGTGCTGCCCCGGCGCCTGAGAATGTCGGTCCGGAGCCCGAGGGCGCCTCTCTCGAGGAGCAGGGCCTCGGCTGGAAGAACAAGTTCAACACCGGCAAGGGTCCCGACGCGATCACCAGCGGCCTCGAAGGCGCCTGGACCAACGAGCCGACCCGGTGGGACAACGGGTTCCTGGAGAACCTGTTCAAGTACGAGTGGGAGCTGACGACCAGCCCCGCCGGGGCGAAGCAGTGGCGCCCGAAAAACCCCGAGGCCCAGGGCACCGTGCCGGACGCGCACGACCCGTCGAAGCGGCACGCGCCGATGATGCTGACCACGGACCTGGCGCTGAAAGTGGATCCGGTCTACGGGCCGATCTCGAAGCGCTTCCACGAGAATCCGGACCAGCTCGCCGACGCTTTCCGCCGGGCGTGGTTCAAGCTGCTTCACCGCGACATGGGCCCCCGGTCGCGTTACCTCGGCCCCTGGGTCCCGGAGCCGCAGCTGTGGCAGGACCCCGTCCCCGAGGTCGATCACGAGCTGATCGGGGAGCAGGACATCGCCGCCCTCAAGCGCCAGATCCTCGACTCCGGCCTGTCCATCCCGGAGCTGGTCTCCACCGCCTGGAACGCGGCGGCCAGCTTCCGCGGCACCGACAAGCGTGGCGGCGCCAACGGAGCACGGATCCGCCTGGCGCCCCAGAAAGACTGGGAGGCCAACGAGCCGGCCCAGCTCGCCCGGGTGCTTGAGACCCTCGAGCGGATCCAGCAGGACTTCAACGGCTCACAGTCCGGCAATAAGAAAGTCTCGCTGGCTGACCTGATCGTCCTGGGCGGATGCGCCGCCGTCGAGCAGGCGGCCAGAAACGCCGGGCACAACGTCACCGTCCCGTTCGCGCCGGGTCGCACGGACGCCTCGCAGGAGCAGACCGACGTGGACACGTTCGACGTGCTCGAACCGGAGGGCGACGGGTTCCGCAACTACATGCGAGCCGGAGACCACTTGTCGCCGGAGACCCGCCTGCTGGACCGCGCCAACATGCTCAGGCTGACCGCGCCCCAGATGACGGTTCTCGTCGGCGGAATGCGCGCCCTGGGCGCCAACTTCGGGCAATCGAAGCACGGCGTCTTCACCGACCGGCCCGAGACGCTGACCAACGACTTCTTCGTGAACCTGCTCGACATCGGCACGGCGTGGAGGCCATCGGCCTCGGAGGAGAACGTGTACGAGGGTCGCGATCGCGCCACGGGCGAGCCCAAATGGACCGCCACGGCCGCCGACCTCGTGTTCGGCGCGCACTCTCAGCTCCGGGCGCTGGCGGAGGTCTACGCATGTGACGACGCGAAGGAGAAGTTCGTGCGAGACTTCGTGTCTGCCTGGAACGAGGTGATGAACCTGGATCGCTACGACCTTGTCGCTCAGGCCCGGGGCGGGCGGCGGCGCACGGCCGCGGCCAGTCACTAGGTTCGTTACCGCAACGCTGCAGCAAGCGCGGGCGACCCCCAGCGGGCCGCCCGCGTTCTGGGGCCGCTTAGCCAAAGGGAAAAGTACGCTAAGCCTCTGGCGTGCTACCTAAACGACGGCAACGCCCGCCACTGACGGAAGGAACGCCGGTCCAGGCCACCTATCGCCTGGTCACCGTCAAGGGCGCGCCGCTCGTCAAGATCGAGTGCGGATGTCGAGTTCCTGGGCATCTCCCTAGACCGTTCAGGGGATACAGGCCATTCCGACCAGCCTGCAGCGCAGGGCGTCCCGGCACCGGTCGCCGACCACGAGGGCCAGCGGCCACTGCAGCCGGATGCCCGCCCCGCCCGCAGCGCCTCCAGCAGGCGGGCGAGTTTCGGCCTATCAACCTTCCCGCCGGACTCCTTCTCGTAGATCCGGTCGAAGCCCGCCTGCCGGAGCGCGTCCCTCTGCAGGTCCAGTTTCTGGTCGTCGCTGCTGACGCGCGCGTAGCCGATGATCATGCCGACAGTGTGCCAGAAGTCAGCGCCACATGGGCCATTGTGGCACGCTGATTCCGGGACGGGCTGTGGAACAGAAAAGGGGCCGAAATCGGTCTGTTTTGCCGCCGCCGCAGACCATGTCTGCCACTGTTCCGAAAACGAGGGTCTATGCTAGCCTCGCGACAACGGCGGGGAGGCTCAGCCGGGCGCACCTGCCGGGCCGGCGTCCCGGTAGCACGGCGTCTGCATCGAGCCTGCGCCCATTGCCCGTGCTTCCGGGTATGCCACGGGTACAGAAACGCGATCTCCTGTCACAACATAGGCTGATCCCTCCGCTCTGCGCGAGAACGCGTAACACGGCGGAGCGGGCCACCCGGCCTTCGTCGCCACGTCAGCCATCGTCTTCATGGACCCAATCGCCCGGAACGTGCTCGACGCCGGCAGCTCCGGTTTATAGCCCAACCGGTTCCGCTTGGCTGCCGGCGCGTTCCTCGCCGGGCGGGGCTTCCGGCGGGTGTCGCGCCGGCTTCCGCCGAGAAGGCGGATCGGTTAAGGGAATAGTCCACCGCCCGGACGACGTAGTAGTACGCCCGCCGCTCCTTCGCCCCGCGGTCGACGAAACGTTCGCCCCGCACTGCCCGGGCGATCGTGTCGTAGGGGCCGCCCCGCGTCGCGGAACGCAGCACGGTGTAGCCGGCCAGGTCCGCAGCGTCCCGGTCCGCGGCCCACCGGAGCGCGACCGACCCCGGCCCGGCCGAAGCCGTCAGTCCGCTCGGTGTCCGGGGGGCGTCGAAGTCGATGGTCCGCCGGCTCAGCGCGCTCACGGGGATCAGGCGCCACTGCTGCTGACGGGTGGCCGTGGGGGAAAACTGCTGGACGCTGGCTCCGGCCCCCTTGCTCCCGCCGGCGATGCCCAGGCATTTCGTGCTCCAGCGGCTGCGGATGTAGAAGAAGTTATCGCCCGCGTAGTCGAAGTACCAGTGCTGAGGCACGGCGTCACCCTCGCCCCATTGCTGTATTTTGCCGCCCTCATCGTGGTTCCGGTCGGCGGTGTCCAGGGATTTTCCGCTGTGGACGGCGCGAAGGGTGAAATAGCTCTGGTCGCCGAAGGGCCCGGCAAAAGGAGCGACTTCCCACTGCTGATGCGCCGCCCGATGGTATTCCATCTGTTGGATGGCACCGCCGTTGTCCTTGTTGGCCCCTGCTACGCCGAGCACCTTGCCGCTGTGGCGGTTCACGATGACGTATCGGCCTCCGACCTTCGGCGGCACGTCCTGGCCCCAGGTGATGTCAAGGAGGATGTCTGTATCCCTGCGAACCGGCACGGTGAACTCACGCCGGGGGCCGTCGCCGTTGAAGAAGACATCGCGATCGCGTGAGACGATGCGGTACGTGGTGGTTTCGCCCTGGCGCTCGGAAGAGCCCAGAAACGCCTGCACCTTCCCGCCCGGGGCGCGATACACCGCGGCGGCGCTCCAGCGCGGGCGGTCCTCGGCATAAGCCAATCGCTCGCCCTGCACCGCTTTGACGAACTCGCCGCGCGCTAACTCGGCGGTGCCCCACCAGATCGCGCTCTGCAGGCCGTAGTGCGCCCCGGAGATGACCTCGGCCAGGTTGTGGATCTCGGGGTGGTACGGCCTTTTTCTATCGGCGATAGCGGAAAGGTAATGGTTGATGTAGGTCTCCATGCTGCCGCCCAGGGCATGGGTCGTCCCGATGTCAAGGCGGCTCTTGATGGGTTGGTACCACCTCCCGGCGGCGTCGGAGTTCAACGTGCTCGGCCCGGCCAGAAGCGTGCCGGCGAACCCCGGCTCCCGGCGGAGCAGGCCCAGGATGTCGTGCAGGTTCCCGACGGTGCCCTGGCCCCAGCCGTAGTCGGGTTCGTTGAACGGCTCGACCCAGATCAGCTTTTTGCCGTAACGGCGCTGAGCCGCTTTCATCGCCCCGACCCAGCGTTCGGGGACGACCTCGTCGTCCCCGTTCTTGAACCAGGGATGGACGCCGCCCTCCTGGTGCGGCATCATCGTCCAGGGCTTGTCTCCGGCCGTCACGGCGATCCGCGCCCTTTTGTCCACTTCCTCTTTGGCCGCCGGGGATAACTCCCCGTTCACCAGAGGGGTATCGATCGGGAACGCCACGCGGACGATGTCCACCTGACTCTTGCCCATGTAGAGCAGTCCGCGACGCATGTTGTTCGGGTCGGGCCACGAGGTATCCAGACCCCACTCCGGGATGACCTTTTTCTCGCCGCGCGCGTTCGTGCTGAAAACGAGGGTGTGGGTGCCGGGCGCTTGGGTCGCCGTATGGACCCGTCGATCGTCGAGATAGGCGCGGATCGTGTTCCCCTTCAACTCGATCCGGAGGTCATACCAGCGCCCCGTCTCCAACGTGACGGGCACCCGGTCGCCCGAAGTGGCGGGGGCTTCGATTGCCGACCCGGTGTTGCCCCAGCCGCCCAGGTTCCACCAGCTCCTGGTGCTCGCATCCGGCACGCCGAAGAGGATCAGAAAGCCCTCGCCGCCGCCCAGCTTGCGCGCCCGGAGCGTGAGGGTGTAGTCGCTCCAGGCGGGATCGCCGATCAGCGCCCGCGCACCCTCTTCGTTGCCGGTCTGGCGGAGCGCCCCCTCCACGACTTCCCACTTCCCCCGCACCGTCTTCCAGCCCCGCGTCCCCCTGGAGAAGTCGCTGGAGAAGAGCGTCCGGCCCCCTTTGGTGACTTTGATGTCCTTGAACTCGGCCTGAGTGGCCCAGGTGCCGACCCCGACCATGCCGCGGATCGGCGCCGCCGCCGCCGCCGACGCCCGCGCGGGCGGCGGCGGCGGCGCGAGAACGCCCGCCAGCAGGCCGAAAGCCGCCAGCCGGAAGAACGGCCGCCGAAATGCCCGTGGACGTTGCATTGCTACCCTACCTTCCTGGAGTCTGGTCTTTGTTTTCCGTCTCCGGAGGCGTCAAACCTTTCGGCCCGGGCTCTGGATGCACTGTTTTTCTCGGCGCCCGTCGGCCGGGGCGCCGGCCGACCCCCGCCGGGCGCCGGCCAGCATCTAGGCCGCCGAAGTCGTGGCTTGGCAGGAATGGCGGTGTAGGCCGGGGAATGGCTCGTAGATGACGCTGCAGGAAATCCTCGGGATAGATGCCCCCATCATCCAGGCGCCGATGGCCGGCGTACAGGGCAGCGCGCTCGCGGCGGCGGTCTCGGACGCGGGCGGACTCGGCTCGCTCCCGTGCGCCCTGCTGGGGGTGGACGACATGCGCCGGGAACTGGCGGAGATCCGCGCAAAGACGGGCGGGCCGTTCAACGTCAACTTTTTCTGCCACGCCCCGCCCGCCCCCAGCGCCGAGCGGGAGGCCGCGTGGCGGGCGGCCCTGGCGCCCTACTTCGCCGAGTTCGGGGTCGACCCGGAGGCCATCCCCGCAGGCCCCGGGCGCGCGCCCTTCGGCCACGAAGCCGCCGACGTGCTGGAGGAGTTCCGGCCGCCGGTGGTCAGCTTCCACTTCGGCCTGCCGTCGGCGGACCTGCTGGCGCGGGTGCGGGGCTGGGGAGCGAAGGTGCTGTCTTCGGCGACCACGGTCGAGGAGGCGCTCTGGCTGGAGGCGCACGGGGCCGACGCCGTCATCGCGCAGGGGCTGGAGGCGGGCGGCCACCGCGGGATGTTCCTGTCGAAGAACCCGTCAAAAGACCTGAGCACCCAGGTGGGCACGTTCGCGCTGGTGCCGCAGGTGGCGCGGGCGGTGAAGGTGCCGGTCATCGCCGCGGGCGGGATCGCGGACGCGAGGGGCATCGCCGCCGCGCTGGCGCTCGGTGCGGCCGGCGTGCAGGTGGGCACCGCCTTTCTGCTGTGTCCCGAGGCGTCCACGAGCGCGGTGCACCGGGAGGCGCTGAAGAGCGAGGCGGCGCGCGTGACGGCCGTCACCAACCTGTTCACCGGGCGCCCCGCCCGCAGCATCGTGAACCGCATCATCCGGGAGCTCGGCCCGCTCAGTGCGGCCGCCCCGGCGTTCCCCCTCGCGACCCCGGCCGTCACCGCCCTGCGGGCGCGGGCCGAAAGCCGGGGGAGCGGCGACTTCTCCCCCCCTGTGGGCCGGGCAGAACGTGGCCGGATGCCGGGAAGTGCCGGCGGCGGCTCTCATCCGGGAGTTGGCCGCAGACCTGTGATAGTTGCGTTTTTCCGATAGAAGGCAGGTGGGGACACGATGAGCGATGCACGGTTTGTGGGGGCGGAGCACGAGTTCCACGATGCGGCGTTCGCGGCGGGCTGGGCGGAGCGTTTCACCCCGACCGCTCCTCGTCTGCGACTGTTCGACGCGATCGTGGAGCAGCTGCGAAGGGCGCCAGCCGCCGCCGCGGGTCGGGTGGTGGAACTGGGCGTGGGCCCCGGGTTCCTGGCGGAGCGGGTGCTGTCGAGCCTGCCGGCGGTGCGGCGGTACGTCGCCGTGGACTTCTCGGAGCCGTTCCTGTCGATCGCGCGGCGGCGGCTGGCGCCCTTCGCCGGGCGGGTCACGTTCGTTGCGGCGGACCTGCTGTCGGGCGGCTGGCCCGCTGCGGTCGGGGGGCCGCCGGCGGACGCGTGCGTGTCGACCTGGGCGCTGCACGACCTGGGCGGCCCGGAGGCCACGTCCAAGGTGTACCGGGACTGCGCGGGGCTGCTCGGCGCGGGCGGCCTGCTGCTGAACGGCGACTTCGTGAAGCCCGAGGGCACCGCGTACGGGTTCGAGGCCGGTCGGTTCGAGGTGGGCCAGCACCTGGAGATGCTGCGCTCGGCCGGGTTCGCCCGGTGCGAATGTCTGGAGACGTTCGAGGTGGAGACCCAGAGCCCGACGCCGGCGCAGAACTACGCGCTGCTGTCGGCCTGGAGATGATGCCGAGCGCCCTACGGCCTCTCCGGGTCGGGAACCCATCCTTCCGAGTGCGCCGGGTCGCGTCCCACGAGCCCCTCTTCACCGGCCCGTGGGGACGGGCGATTATGCCGGATAGCGTCTTTTAGCCGCGGTCCCGTTAGCGTGTCATCATTTCCTTGTATGATGGCGGTGGTGCCCCGGTCGACGGAAGTAGCGCAGGGGCTCGATCGCCCGGCAAGCCGGTTTCAGGACTTGCGTTGGGTGACGGTTTCCCGGTTCCTTGCGACGAGCGAGCCGGCGTACACTCCTCAGCCACGGCCTACGAGCGGCATCTTGGTGGCCATGACCGTCATGAACAGGACGTTCGCCTCGAGCGGCAGGTCGGCCATGTGCAGCACCGACTGCGCCGCGTGTTCGACGTCCATCACGGGTTCGGCCGCGAGGCTGCCGTCGGCCTGTGGCACGCCCCGAGCCATCCCCGCCGTGGTATCCGTCAGGGCGTTGCCGATGTCGATCTGGCCGCAGGCGATGTTGTACTTGCGCCCGTCCAGCGCCGTGGACTTGGTCAGACCGGTGATCGCGTGCTTGGTCGCGGTGTACGCGGCGGAGTCGGGGCGTGGCGCGTGGGCCGAAACCGAGCCGTTATTGATGATGCGCCCGCCCCGGGGGTCTTGACGCTTCATGAGGTGGAACGCCTGCTGGGTGCACAGGAAAGTCGCCGTCAGGTTGGTATCCACCACGGACCGCCACTGCTCGTAGGTCAGGTCCTCCAGCGGGCCGTTGCGCACGATCCCCGCGTTGTTGAACAAGACGTCCAGACGGCCGAACGCGGCCTGGGTCCGTGCGAAGAGGGCGCGGACCGCTTCGGGATCGCGGACATCGGTGGGCACGACCAGCGCCCGCTCGCCGTGCTCGCCCGCTTCGGCCACGGTCCGCTCCAGCGCGTCCCGGCGCCGCCCGGCCAGGGCCACGTGGTACCCCGCCCGCAACAGCGCTAACGTCACCGCCCTGCCCACGCCGCTCCCGGCGCCGGTCACCAGCGCCACTTTCTTGTCCATGCTCAGGACTCCCCCGGTCGGAAATCTTCGAGATAGTCGCGGATGATCGTCTGCAAGGGGGGGACGGGAGGGAGTCCCAGCGCCAGGGCTCTCGAGCCGTCCACCGCCACGGGCCAGTGGTCGACGATCCCCTGGATCCGCGGGTCGGGGCGTTCCTCGATGGCCCCCAGGGGGAGACCCAGTTCCCGGGCGACTTGCCGCAGCGCTCGTTCCGCGAGACGGGGGGTCACGCTCGTCGCGGGCAGCCCGATGGCGCGGTCGCGCCCTATCGATGCGGAGGGGAGGTCGTGGACGGCGATCAAGGAATCGACGACGGTCCGGTGCCCCGTCATCGGGTGGCGTTGATCGCGGCGGACGGGTAGGGAACAGGTGGCGCCGTTCAGGGGCTCCCGGAACATGCCGCTGGCCCAGCCGGACGCCGCCGTGTTCGGCTTCCCGGGGCGGATGATCACCGTCGGCAGCCGTGCCGAGCGGCCGTCGAAGAACCCTTTGCGGGTGTAGTCGTTGATCATCAGCTCACAGACGGCCTTGGTCATCCCGTAGGTGGTCTGCGGGGTGAGCTTCGTCTGGTCCGTACAAGGCTCTGGCATCGCCGCGTCCCCCCCGAAACAGGCGATGCTGCTGGCGAACACCAGCCGGGTCCTGCCCCCGAGTTCCCGCGCCGCCTCGAAGAGATTCCTGCCCCCGTCGAGGTTCACCCGCAGCGCGTCGTCGAAGCGCTCCTCGCACTCGCCGCTCACCATGGAGGCGAGGTGAAAGATCGAAGTGTCCCGACGCATCCCGACGGCTGTCCGGACCGCTTCCCGGGAATCGACGCTGCCGACGAACGGTTCGACACGGATCGGCGTCGCGGCGCTGGAGGCGGCCGGTTGCGGCGACGCCCCTTGCTGGAAATGGGAGTCGAAGAGGATGATCTCCTCGATAGGCTCCTCGACCCCGGTCTCCCCCCTCAGCGTCCCGCGGACCAGCAGTTTCCGGCAGAGCTGCCGGCCGAGAAACCCGCCGCCCCCGGTGATGACGATCCTCATGTCGATCTCCCCCGCGTCGGGTCAGCCCGACCGGGAACGCCGCCGTTCCCGAAGGCGTTCCGCCCGCGCGTCCCCGCGTTCCGCGGTCGCCCGTAACTTCGCGAAACCGCTCGCTTTTTCCTCGATTCAGGTGACCGATAAGCGTGCTATTCGGACAGCGGACAAACGCCGTTACCGTGTACAAAAACGGGGAGAAGGAAAGCCCAGCCGCCGGGGCTCCGGGCGGCCGACTTCCCGGCAGCGCAGGAGAACCCGGGCCGTATCAGAAAATGCGCCTTACACGAGACAGATGAGGTCCAGGGCCGGAGCGGGTAAGATGTAGGCGGCACGCGCACGTGCGCGTGCCGCCCGGTCCGGCCGTTCTTCCGGTCGGCCAGGTCGCCGCGCCATTGCCGCGTCACTGCCGCGGCGCGCCGAACAGAAGGCGAGGTCCGATGTCGATAGCCCCCTACATGGCGCGCGCCGTCTGCCGGTCCCCGGCAGGCGTGACCCTGAGATCCGTGAACCGGCCGGGGCGGGCGGCGGTGCCCATCGGCGCCATGGAGTTCGCCTTCTCCCAAGCCCGGGCCACCTACTCCGTCGGCGTCTCGGGTGACGGGGCGGCGCGCCGGCTGGACTACCAGATCAGCGACGAGCGCGCGCGGGCCGTCGCGCGCGGCACGGTCCGCCTGCGTCCCGGGCAGGCCGACGACGTGGTGGGCCTGCTCGTCTGCCCGAAGGGCTTCAAACAGCCGGGAACCGCGTTCCACGGCATCTCCCCCATGGGGTTCGGCTGGGAGCTGGCGATCTCCGTGGGGAAGGCGGTCAGGCCGCTATACCGGCCCCCGGATTCGAGCCCCGAGATGGCGAACCTCTTCGGCGGGGACGCGATGACCGCTACGTTCGGGGCGATAGGGGGCCGGGACCGGCCTTTCGGCCCCGACGGCGTGCGATACGTGGGCGCCCCGTCCGTCGCGGACGCCTACAGGGTCGTCATTTTCCGGGGCGCCGGCGGCCCCGACGTGCTGGGGTATGAGGTCCGTGACGAGCGTTCCCGGCGGGTCCGCGGCGGGAGGATCCGGGTGCGGCCCGCCGGCGCCCGCGACTGGGTCGGCCTGGTGATGTGCCCGGACGGCTACGCCCGGCGCGGGACCTCGTTCTACACCCTCGAGCCCATGGGACTGGGGTGGCGGCTCGCCCTGGCCATCGGGCGACCTATAGAACCCCTTCACGATCCGGGCAGGGGGGTCCCGACCGTTTAGGGTTTTTGCGCGAGCGCGGGGCGGGGACGGCCCGGCTTCGGCGGCGGCGGGAACACCATGGCACCTGTTGCGGCTCCCCCTCCTCCTCGCTACGGTCGCCGCCTCTCCCGTGACGCCCGCGCCGGGGAGGGAGCAGCTTGTGAAGCCGCCGCTCCCGCCGTCGCAGAAAACGGACGATAATGAGACGAGCAAGGGAGCAGCAGGGCCAAGCGAGTCCCGCCTCAGGAATGGTGCCTTAAACGAGACAGGCGGGTCGCGGCGCGTCACTCCGCCGGTGGCCGCGGGGAGTCGTGCTTGATGAGCGTCAGGA
>CADCTO010000686.1 GCA_902805585.1 uncultured Armatimonadota bacterium
GCAGAAGTCGGGCCGGTTCCTGATGATCGGCCACAACCAGCGGCTAGCGCCGCTGCACGTCAAGGCCAAGCAGATCCTGGAAAGCGGCGTCATCGGGAAGGTCATCACGTTCCGCACGTCCTTCTCGCACGGCGGCCCCGAGGGCTGGAGCATCGAGGGCAGGGACGGCTGGTTCTTCGACAAGAAGCAGGCGTTCGTCGGCGCGATGGGGGACCTGGGCGTCCACAAGGCCGACCTGCTGCGCTGGCTTTTGGGCGAGGAGATCGTCGAGGCGTCCGCGTTCGTCGATCGACTGGAGAAGACCTTCGGCACCGTCGACGACACCGCCGTCTGTCTGCTGCGCACCCAAAGCGGCGCGGTCGGTACGCTGACCGCCTCCTGGACCCACCACCCCGGCGAGGACAACGCCACCATCGTCTACGGCGAAAAGGGGATCCTGCGCATCGGGGCGGACAAGACCTACTCGGTCATCGTCAACCTGCAAAGCGGCGAGAGCCAGTTCTTCCAGGTGGGGCAGCTCCAGACGAACGAGGGCGGCGGCCAGAGCGACACCGGCGTCATCCGCGCCTTCGTCAACGCCATCACCAGCAACACGCCGCCCGAGATCTCCGGCGAGGAGGGCCGGCGGGCGCTCGCGATCATCCTGGCCTGTTTGGAATCGGCCGAAACGAAGCAGCACGTACCTGTCCGCTACTAACAAAAGACCACCCGCAAAAAGGCGCAAAAGGGAGATCGACGATTCTTTCTCCCCTTCGCGCCTTTCGCGGCCATCTTCCCGTCGCCTACGAGTGGCCTTTCTCGGACTCCTCGGCTTCTACCGCCTCATCCAGGGGGGCGTCGCTCGTCATGCCGTCGAGCGCCCCGTCGTCCGCCTCCGGTTCCGCCGCCGGTGGCGGCGGCGGTGCCGCCTCGCCGGGGTCGATCTGACCCGCCGCCACGGGCTCGCCGTCTGTCATGTTCGCTGGCACCTTTCCGTGCGTTCGCCGTCAGCCGCGCTTCCGGTACTCGTCCGGGGGCAGCGCGTTGTGCAGCGTGGGTACGATGGTGGTATGCAGGGCGCGGTACAGTTCGGCGGGACGCGTGGCCGCGTCGGCTTCCGCCACGTCCTCGCGCAGGGCCACTGAATGCGGGACGACCGCGCGCGCGTCCGCCAAAAGCTGGTTGAACGACCCGAGCTGCGCCGCCGTCAGCGTCGCGGTCGGGTCGCCGACGGTCCGTTCCAGTTCTACCTCCAGGCGCCCCGCGATGTCGTACAGCGACGGCACGCGGTGCCGGGCTTCGTCCGGGGGAAGCGCTTCGGCCATGGTCCACAGTCTCCTTCAACCCGTTTTACCCGTTTCGGGGCTTCTGTTCTCACGCGAGAGACACCGGACGCACCGGGCGCTTTGCGAGCAGAGCGCGGATAAATACGCGTTTTTGGCGGAACGATCCGGGACCGCTATACGTTGACGCATCTCAGGGTAAAACAGTTATAGTGAACGCCTCCATGATCCCCTCGGACGAACCGGAGCGACAGCCCCAACGGGTGGGGCCCGCGCGTGTCAAGCAGCGGCGGCGGAAGCTCGGCCGCTACCTGCTCGGGCGCCCCGTCGGGCGCGGGGGCATGGCCACGGTCTACGAAGCAAAGGATGTCCAGCTCGGGCGGACGGTCGCCGTGAAGGTGCTGGATGTCCCCGACTACCCGGTCATCAACGACATGGGCGCGCTCATCGGCCGCATGCGCCGCGAGGCCCGGGCGGCCGGCAGCCTGTCGCACCCCAACATCGTTTCGGTGCTCGACACGGGCGAGGAAGACGGCCTGCCGTACCTGGTGATGGAGTACCTGGACGGCATGACGCTCCGGCAGCGGCTGGACCGCGACGGCCCGCTTCCGCCCGCGGAAGCCGCCGGGGTTTTGACCCAGATCGCGCGGGGTCTGGACGCCGCCCACGCGCAGGGCCTGCTCCACCGGGACATCAAGCCGAGCAACATCATGCTGCTGCCGGGCGGCACGCCCGAGGCCCCCGAAACGCCGCACGTCAAGCTGATGGATTTCGGCGTCGCGCGGCAGATCGGCGACACGATGATGACCCGCACCGGCATGATGGTCGGCTCGCCGGCCTACATGGCGCCGGAAACGATCCGGGGCGAGGAGGCCACACCGGCCGCGGACGTGTGGGCGACGGGCGCGCTGCTGTACGAGATGCTGGCGGGCAAACCGCCCTTCGACGCCCCGGTGATCGCGACGATCTTCTACCAGATCCTGAACCAGTCGCCCGCCCCGCCGGCCGGGGCGAATCCCGCCGTCCGGAATGTGCTCTGCCGGGCGCTTGAGAAGAACCCGTCCCGGCGCTTCGCGACCGCGGGCGAGATGGCCGCGGCGTTCGCACAGGCGATCGGCGCGGACGGCGCCGCGTCCCCCGTCCGCTGGTTCGTGATCCCCACGCACCGTCGGCCCGCGGCCGTGGCGGTCAGCGCCCTCCTGAGCGTGGCCTCCGTGGCGGCGTTCCTGATCGCCGGCGCCGGCCCGAGGTCCTCGCGCGGCAGTACGGGCGGCGACGGCACACCGGTGCTGGCGGCGCCCGCGACCACGCCGGCGCCGCCACTCAAGGCCGCGGCGCCCGCACCCCCGCGCGGCACGGCGACGGTGGCGGCCACGCCGCCCAGGCCCCAGAAGGACGCCGGCCAGCGGCAAAGCAGGCAGCCCGTCCGAACCGCCGCAGCGCCCGCCCCGCCCGTGACGGTCACGGAGCGCAGGCCGCCGCGCCCCGCGGCGCCGCGCCGCGAGCCGTCGAAGTCCGTGCGTCCCGCCACCCGACGGGTCGCCGCCGCCGACCGACCGCCGGCTACGACCCGTTCCCGGCCACAACCGCCGCTGGTGCCGAAGCGTCAGGTACCGCCGCCGCAGCGCGTGCAGATAGCCGCCCGGCCGGAAACGCCGGCTTCGCCCCGGCAGCGTCAGGACGCGACCGCGCTTTTAGAGCGTAAGGTACGGCTGGCACGGGACTGGCGTCGTCTGCGGGAGGAAGCCGGCAGAGTGAACCGCAGTGACCCCTCCGCCGTCGAGGCATACAACCGCAAGGTCTACGCGTTCCGGCGCGTGCAGGAGCAGTTCAACGCGGACGTGCGCAGGGTGCACGGTGGAGGGGGCTGAACACCACGCGGAGCGGGTTTAGAGGTGGGTGGTTCGGTACCATAATCCTCGTATGGGAACGAAGCCGACAGCGGCGCAATCCCGGCGACGTCGCAGCCGTTCGGGACGGCACGTGAGCGCGGGAAGC
>CADCTO010000687.1 GCA_902805585.1 uncultured Armatimonadota bacterium
GCCAGGGGATCGTTCGCACGTCCGAGAACTTCGGCACGCAGGGGGAGTGGCCCACGCACCCGGAACTGCTGGACTGGCTCGCGACCGAGTTCGTCCGCACGGGCTGGGACATCAAGGGGATGCAGCGGCTGATCGTGACCTCGGCGACGTACCGGCAGTCGTCGCGCGCGACCCCGGGACTGCTCGCCCGGGACCCGGAAAACCGCCTGCTCGCCCGCGCGCCGCGCATCCGGCTCCCCGCCGAACTGGTGCGCGACCAGGCGCTCGCCCTGAGCGGCCTGCTGGTGCCCAGGATCGGCGGCCCTTCGGTCAAGCCGTATCAACCGGCGGGGCTGTGGGAAGAGATCTCGTTCAAGGGCGACTTCACGGCCCAGTACTTCGTGCAGGACCACGGCGAGGCGCTGTACCGGCGCAGCCTGTACACGTTCTGGAAGCGCACCGTCCCGCCCCCCTCGCTCCAGACCTTCGACGCGCCCGACCGCGAGTTCTGCATGGTCCGCCGGTCGGCCACCAACACGCCGCTCCAGGCGCTCGTCCTGATGAACGACCCGACGTACGTGGAGGCGTCGCGCAAGTTCGCCGAGCGCCTGCTGACCGAGGCGCCCGCGAAGGCGACCCCGCGGGGTCGCCTGAACGCGGCGTACCGGATGACACTCGGCCGCTCCGCGACCGAGGCCGAGGCGAAGGTGCTGCTCGGCGTGTACGACCGACAGCTCTCCGCCTATCGCAAAGACAAGACCGCCGCGACCGAACTGCTGAGCGTCGGCGAGTCGAAGCGCAACGAGACGCTGGACATCGCCGAACTTGCCGCCTGGACGACGGTCACGAGCGTCCTGTTCAACCTCGACGAAGCGATCACCAAGGGGTAGGAGGTCCACATCCGATGACCACCGCTGCCGTAGACATCACGCCCGCCGAGGTGGCGGCGGGGCAGATGACGCCGGAACATCTTGAGGAGGCCGTCGCCGCCCTGCGCGGCGACGGCTTCGTGGTGCTCCGTGACGTGGTGGACCGGTCGCACCTGGAAACGCTGCGCGAGCGGATGCTCCGGGACGTGGACGAGATCCTGGCGCGCGAGGACGCGCCGTTCAACTTCAACACGGGCAACCTCCAGCAGGACCCGCCGCCGTTCCCGCCCTTCCTGTTCCGCGACGTGCTGGTGAACGACCTGGTGATCGCCGTCACGCGGGCGGTTCTCGGGCCCGGCGTCAAGAACAGCTATTACAGCGGCAACACCGCCCTGCCGGGTGGGACGCGGCAGCCCGTCCACCCCGACGTCGCCCAGCTCTGGCCGGACCTGGAGCACCCGACCCCCGCATTCGGTCTGGTCGTCAACGTGCCCGTCGTGGACATGAGCCCCGAGAACGGCAGCACGGAGTTGTGGCCGGGCACGCATGGAGACACGCGCTTCTCGATCCACGACGGCTCGCTGCGCATTCCGGAGGACGTTCTGGAGGCGCGGCGCCGCGAACGCGCGCCACTCCAGCCGACCGTCGCCGCCGGCAGTGTTGTCATCCGGGACATCCGCCTGTGGCACGCGGGCATGCCCAACCGGACGGACAAGCCGCGGCCGATGATCGCCATGATACACTGGTGCGGCTGGTGGAACGACAACGAACCCGTCACGTTCCCGAAGGGGACCGAGGCGTTTTTCGCGCACGACCACCTGCGGACGAACGCCCGCTTCGTGGACGGCCCGATCGATCACATACGCCACAACCAGGCGTACGACTTCCAGAAGTCGTGAGCCTGTCCGACGGCATGAGAGCACGGCACGCCCACCAGACACGGAGACTTACGCGGCGGCGACTGATGGGCCGGGCGGTCAGTATGGGGGCCTTCGTTCTTGCCTCGCTGCGGGAAGGGGAGTCGGCTTTGGCGTCGCCGAGTGGCGGTGATGGTCTTCGGGACGTCCTGGAAGCGGTCCGTGCGGAGCACGACTTGCCCGCGCTGGCGGGTGGGGTGGTGCTCGGCGGGCGCCCGGCCGCGTTCGCGGCGGTCGGACACCGGAAGTACGGCGGCGACATTCAGGTGACGGTGGACGACCAGTTCCACATCGGCTCGTGCACGAAGGCGATGACTGCCACGCTGGTCGGGATACTGGTGGAAGAGGGGCGGCTGGCGTGGGAGACGACCCTGGCCGACGCGCTTCCTGACCTTGAGCGGGTCATGCACCCCGCCTTGCGGGGCGTGACGGTGGAGATGCTGCTGGCGCACCGCGCCGGGCTTCCCGAACGCAGTTGGCCGCGGGGTAAGGACGGCGACGATATGCGCCGCCTGCCGGGGGAACCGCGGGAGCAGCGCCGGGCGTACGTGGAGCAGTTCGTGCGCGAGGGGCCCGAAAGCGAGCCGGGTAAGAAGTACGTGTACTCGAACGCGGGGTATGCCATCCTCGGAGCGATCGCGGAGTGGGTCACGGACACCGCCTGGGAGCGCTTGTTGACGCGGCGCGTGTTCGAGCCGCTGGGGATGAAGAGCGCCGGGTTCGGCGCGATGGGCACGCCGGGCAAGGTCGACCAGCCGTGGCAGCACCCCACGCGCAGACGTGGCAAGCCGGTGCCGCTGGAGCCGGGGCCGATGGGTGACAATCCCCCCGTGATCGGGCCGGGCGGGTCGGTGCACTGCTCCGTGCCGGACTGGGCGAAGTTTGTCGAGACGCACCTGCGGGCCGGCCGCGGGGAACGGCCGGAGCGCCGGCTGCTGCGGCCGGAAACGTTCGCCCGGCTGCACACCGCGGCCTTCGGTGGGAAGTATGCCGGCGGCTGGGTGGTGACCGAGCGGGAATGGGGCGGCGGCGGGCGGGTGCTGACGCACGCGGGGAGCAATACGGCGAGCTTCGCCGAGGCATGGATGGCGCCGCTACGCGACGCCGCGATCCTGGTGGCCGCGAACGAGGCTGGGGACGTGGCGGAGAAGGCGTGCGGTGAGGCGGTGAAATCGGTTGCCGAGCGGTATCTGGCGGAGTAGCCGGGACGGAAAAGGTAGAAAAGTCATGGACCCACAACGCGAATACGAACTGCTGCTGACGCGCCGTCAGCTTTTCGGGCGCACGGCGACCGGGATCGGGATGGCCGCGCTGGCGTCGCTGCTGAGCCCGGAGGCGTTCGCCGCCGCGCCCACGGGCGGGGCGAAAGGTGGCGTCGGGGGGGCGCTCCCGAAGCTGCACTTCGCCCCGAAAGCAAAGCGGGTCATCTACCTATTCCAGTCGGGGGCGCCGTCGCATATCGACCTGTTCGACCA